>JAMOMT010000066.1 GCA_027066965.1 Archaeoglobaceae archaeon | reverse complement strand
CAAAAATGACTAGTTAAGTAAACAGCTAGTCAGTAAACTCTCTTCAGGTTTTCCATCTTCAAAACGTATCTGTAATCGCCCCTCACGATAACTCTGAACGCGTGCTCTATTATTCTCTTGTAGTACTCGCACGAAGGACTTTTAGCGAAGAATGTTCCGAACTCAGAATAGACTTCAGCCGGACACGGACTTCCACAAATGTTTCTAAACGCACACTCCCTGCACTCTGGTATTCTCTCGACAACCCTCTCTCTGACGCACTTAAATTTCTCGATCAGGCCGTCGAAACCAGCTTTGGTGTAACTCGCCAGTCTATATCTGAATTCCTTCAGCCCTATGAACTCGCTGCACGGGTAAAACCCGTCGGTTGCAACGGCTACAAACCTCCTCGCAGCCCCACATGGTGAAACATCGCACTGCAGAACCCTCGCTGCTGGAGCGATTATTCCGAGCAGGTAGTTTGCAAAGTCGCCTATAACTATCCTCTTCCCGGCTTTGGTGTACTCTATCGCCCTTTCAACGGCTTTTATGAACTCCTCAGCCGCATTGATTCTCATCTCCTTTCCTCCGACAGAGGTACCTCTTACAACATTCATCAAAACAACAGGCACCTTTCCTGCGAGTAGATCAACCATTCTGGGTAGGTGGCGGTAGTTGTTGGCAGTTATCGTCGTTATGACACTGAACTTCTCATAACCTTTCATGAACTCGAGAATCTCCATCACTTTGGAGTAGTGCCCCTTACCCCTCAGGTAGTCCTCCACCTCCCTCAATGGAGAATCGAAGGATATTCCAAGGTTAACGCCCCTACTCTTCAAAAACTCTGCATCCTCCTCTTCAAGTAGAAATCCGTTGGTCTGAATCCCGAAGTTGAAGGGATAATCCTCTATTGCTTCGAATATCATGTCTTTGGCTATCAGAGGCTCGGCTCCGTGGAATATCACCCACTCCACTCCACAATCCATCAGGAAGTTTAAGATGTCTCCGAGCTCCTTTTTACTCATCGTTCTACCGTGCTTCCTTATCTCCCTTGGAATGTAGCAGTAAGGGCAATCGGCATTGCACCTATCAGTTACGTTTACGTAGGCCGTCCTGACCCTTACCTCAAACCTATGTCTCCTCATTTCTTCTATTAGGCGATCTCTGACTTCCCTGAACTTTTTCTCCACTTCCCTCTCCTCACTTTCGTCAGCGTAGGCCCAGAAATTCGTGTCTGGGTCGATGTAAACGTACTTTTCCAGCCCGTCGATTTTAACTCTCTCCACTTTTTCACCTCTCAATTTACTTTAACTTGTTTTAGCTAATAATTTTTTTAACGAATTAAATTATTATAAATAACAAAAAGCAAAAATAAAATTAAAATGGGCTTTCCTCACCCTGCATGACATAGTGGGTCAAGCCACCATCTTCTCCGTTGCACTCAAACCTAAAACTCAGCATGAGATGCAGTGACAGGGCCGCTTAATATTAGTTTTGTTTGAATGTAACGAGAAAAACAAATAAATTACTCCCGCTCTTTTCCGCAGGCAATGATAGACACGGACTTGTTGGAGAAGTTCTACTCGAAGATATTCACGACACCGAGAAAAAGGATTACCGTCAGTCTTGGACTGATAACGATAGCTCTCGCCTCTGTTCTGAACGGAATGGTCAGCAAGAGCTTTTTCGCGAAAAGGTACTTTTTTATAGGACTTTCGCTTATAATTCTGCTTCTCATCTTCTCCCGCTTCATAGGCCTCGCTTTTAACAGTAGGAGGACATTTTTTCTCGCCCTCCTCATCCTGATATTCGTCGAGATATTCGACTTCTTCGCAATTCATCTCGGCTTTTTTGAGCTGATAGTTCTATCTCCTGCTGCTCTTGCCACGCTCGTAACTCTCGTGCTCTACTTCACGTCAAAGGCTGACGAGAAAAGAGTTGCCGTTACAGTACTCGCAATTCTGCTGTTGCTGTACCCAGTCGACTACTATTACTCTTTCAACGCGCCTCACAGGATGCTGAGTTACACAGTCTCCTCAGTTTTCGGAGTTTTCCTTGCAATTCTCTACATCAGATACCTTGACAGGGAGTACGACGGAATAAACATGAAGGAGATGCTGAAGTCCTTCATCCTCTTCTGGCTCACGACCGATCCAAGAGAGTTCGAGGAGAGGCTGAGGGGGGCTGGGGTCAGGAGGAAAGGGTTTGTGAAGTGCCTGAGGTTTTCTGGGGATAGAGTAGACTGCAGGATCGTCAACACCGCCTTTCACCCTGGTCCCATGAGAAACGTTGGTGGTGCTAAGTTGGTCAGCAGGATTCTCGAGATGCCCGCAATTTACTTGCATTCGGCAACCAAGCACGAACTGAACCCTGCGAGTGAGGAGGACGTGGAAAGGGTCGTGAGGGCTGTAAACTGCTCCGACGTGAAGTGCACGGCTAAAAAACCGTTCAGGCTCGAAGGGGAGTGCTACACACTTCATGCCTTTCCCTTCGATACTGTAACCCTTCTAATTCTCAGTGGGAGGAGAGTGACAGATGACTTACCTCCAGAGTTGAATGAATTTGCTGAAAGTATGTTTGGTGGGGAAGTTATGCTTGGAGAAGCTCATAACGCACACGAAAGCGGATACGAAGTAGGGAAAAAGGAAATTGAGGACGCTAAAAGGCTGATAGAGTTCGCTTCGAAGACAGTTAAAGAGTCGACGGGAAAAAAGGTGGAGCTGAAGGCATACTTCAAAAAGGAGAGGTGCGAAACGAATAACGTGTGCGGACACATAGCTGCTCTTCTTCTCAAATACGATTACAGAGAAAGAGAGTCTGAAAAGTACTGCATACTAATGGTCGACGGGAACAACATGGTCAAGGAGTTCAGGGACGAGCTCGTAAAGTACGCGAGGGAAAAGGGGGTCGAACTCATAGCCTTGACGACGGACGACCACTCCAAAACCGGTATCTCTCCAAAAGTCGGCTACAAACCAGTTGGCAGCGACGAGGAAGACAGAAAACTCGTCATGAGATTTTTGAAGAAGTTTCTGGAAGAAGCTGAGAGTGGATTGGAGAGAACTGAAGTCAGCTACGGCAGGAGAGATGTGGCAATCACGGTAATGGGCAGAAACTTCTTCGAGAGCATAGAAAGGGGGTTCAGGGAGCTTGGGGAAAAAGCTCTCTACCTCTTCTGGTTCTGCATAGTCCTCCAGATGGTCATTACGGGGTTGCTTGGAGTTTTTCTGATTGCCTTCTAATTGCATTATTAATCTCTTTATATAAATAACGAACAAAAAAATTAAGTAACGACCTCACTCAGCCTCTTTTCCTCCAGAGCCCTCTTTATCTCCATCATGCTCAAGTCGAGCGGATCTTCTATCTTAACCCCATGCTTTAACGTCAAATTCCTCATCTCCGGCGATGTCGGTCCTATGCATGGGTCTCCCGGAACCCTCATCGATACATCAAACACCACAAACTCAAGCTTCGTCTCGTCCTCGGGCGAATAAGCAATTGCTCCCTGCAGGCCAAAAAGGCCGATCATACCCGGCGGATATTCTTCCTCGCTGACTCTTAGGAACTTCTCAGCCGTCTCGTAAACCAAGTCTTGCTTGCTCTCCCTCATCGTAACTCCGAAGTGTCCTATCTCCTCATTCTTCACAGGTACATCTATCTTGAGCTGATCTTTAGCAGGCAGGTTGAGGAATCCCTGCAGGTTGACCTGCCTCCTGTCACTAAAGCCCACGAAGTCGAAGTTCCCAAACACATCTTTGAGGGCGTAGCTGTGGAAGTTGGCGTTGAACCTTGCTCCAAGTACGTACTCCTCTATCCTCGCTTTCTTCAACCCCTCTTCGTCTATGACTCCCTCCTTTATCAACCTCTCAGCTTGCTCATAGTAATCTTCGGGCGACTTCGCGTAGAAGAACGCCCTTTCAAGGGGATTTTTGGCCTGCTGAACCTTAACGACAACAAGCCTGTCTATCTCCTCGGGGCTCTTGAAATCCTTGGGAATCCTAATTCCGGCCTTCTTCAGCAAGTAGTACTGCCCCCTCTCGTAGTTTCTCTCCTCAGCTCTTAGCATGTACCTGTTCCCGTAGATTGGCACCTCGAACTCCTCTTCTATCCCGTCGTAGCCCACGTAAACGGCAAAGCTCCTGTTTGGAATGAAAACGGTGTTAAGCTCTCTAAGCCTCTCCTGCACTTCCTCGTTCAGCATGTCCTTAAAGCGGTCAACAACTATGAACTCGTCGTAGAGGTGGCGGTTGTATTTAGTGTAGAGTTTGTCTCTCCCCCTCTGCACGACTATTACCGTCTTGAACCCCCAGGCCTTGGCAGCCATTCCCGCTTCCTTTGCCGAGTGAGAACCGAAAATCCCGATAGTTACATCCTTGTAATCCTCAGCGAGCTCTCTTATTTTCTTGGTCATCTCTCCTGACACTTCAGACATGACCGAAAACTGTCTGGGGTTGTTGATAACTCTTGTCTATTTCAAGCAATCAATATAACCAAAAGGCAAACGCAGAGCGATGAAAGATCGGGCAAAAGAGGAGTGGATATCCTACAAAAAGAGAAAGCTCGAAAGCCTTGAAAAAGCGAAGAAGAGAGGCGAAGTCGATGAATGGATAATCTCCATTCTGGATCGAATAAACTTCGACCCCAACTACGTAACACTCTCAAGCTGTGCTGGCAGAATAGCTGTCATGGACATGCCAGATTTCGGAAACAAGAGAGACGCTATTTTTCTTGGCAAGTGGCATTACATACCTCCCGCTGAGGAGATCAAGAGAGCAATAGAAGCTGGAAAGATGACTACGTGGGTCATGCTGAACCCCCCTATCTTACACATCGCTTGTTTCGATCTCGAAAGTGCTGAAAGGTTAATACTCTCTGCCCAGAAAGCTGGAATAAGGAGAGCAGGAATCATTTCGTTGAGGCACAACGTCGTGGAGGTTTGCGGGCACGAGAGGATGGAAATTCCAGTAAGGTTCGGAAAGAGGCTCCCGTTCGATGTCGAGTCGTTTTTAAGGTTAGCGGAGATGAAACTTGAGAGGAGTAGAAGGAAGTTCGAGAGGTTCTGTCAGCTCGTTAGTGATAGTTGTGGTACGTGACAGTCGCTGAGAAGCAAAGACTTATCAACTACCCGGAGCACCTTCTGTATATGAGAAGTTACGAGGAATTGCTTGAAAAGGCACTGTCAGAGTTACCCGAAGAGGTTGTGAGGAGGGAGAGGTTCGAAATACCAAAGGTAAGCGTGCTGAGAGAAGGCAGCAGGACGATAGTCAAGAACTTCTCCCAGATAGCAAAAGCCGTTAACAGGAGCGAGGAGCACCTCTACAAGTACCTCGTGAAATCGCTCGGTACTGCCGGATTTCTCGAGTCAGGCAGGCTGACACTTCAGGGAAAGTTTAGCGAGGATGAAGTTCAGAAAGAGATCGAGTCGTACGTCAAGGATTACGTGCTCTGCAAGGAGTGCGGAGCACCCGACACGACGCTTGTGAGGGAGGAGAGAATTCTCTTCTTGAAGTGCATGGCTTGTGGAGCCAAACATCCTGTGAGACCATTCTGATTTCTGCTGATACCAGAGGATGAGGTTCAGGATGAGAGTTTATAGAGTGCAAGGAGAGGTACTTGTTGCTGTCTGTGACGCAGAGATAGTCGGCAAAACGTTTAGAGACGAGGAGAAAGGCCTGAAACTTGAGATAAAGGAGAGCTTCTACGGCAAAGAGGAGGTGGACGCTGACAGCGTTAGGGAGATGCTGAAAAAGGCGACGATAGCGAACATAAGTGGAGAAAGAGCAGTAAGGCTCGCCATAG
Organism: Archaeoglobaceae archaeon; assembly: GCA_027066965.1. Taxonomy (GTDB): domain Archaea; phylum Halobacteriota; class Archaeoglobi; order Archaeoglobales; family Archaeoglobaceae; genus WAPX01. Next base: position 7,744 of record JAMOMT010000066.1, on the reverse strand, counting down.
AAGTAGGGATAGTTGACGAAGACAAGGTGCTCGTGATAGGCGAGTGCCCCCACGCACAGATGGTCGTACTCTGATTTTTTATTTGACCTCTCTTTCGTCTGAGTCATCACGAACCGAACCAAAACATTTATATACCTCTTTACTAACTTAAAGTTAGTAACAAAATCGACATAATAGTTAGTTAGGGGTGGTAGAGATGTCAGAGAAGTCAGAGATTGCAGAAGTTCTTCTTGAAGTTCTTGGGAATGAGAGCAGGAGAAGGATACTCGCCCTACTCTCGAAGAAGCCATGCTATGTTAGTGAAATCAGCTACTCGCTTAAGATGGCCCCCAAAGCTGTGCTGGAGCACCTCGAAAAACTCGAGAGGGCAGGGATAATCAGGAGCTTCGAAGAAGGTAGGAGAAGGTACTACTGCATCGACAAGAGCCTGAGAATAGAGATAACGATAGCCCCTCATGTCTTTGAGACATCAGTGATAACTGGAACGAATGGAGCTGACGTGGAAAGTGCCGTAAAGGAGGCCAAGAGAGTGTTCGACTTCAGAGTTGAGAGCTCCAGAATCCCGGAACTCAGTAACGCGATTAGGGAGATAGAGAGGATCCAGCAGAACATTTCGAGGATTCAGGGGATGATAAACTCGAGGATAAACGAAGTGTTCGAGAGGATAACGAGAGAGATAAACGAGAGCGTCGAGGACGAGATAGAGAGAGTGGTCATGATAGGCATAGCGAAGGGTGCAAGAAACGCCATGGAGATAGCAGAGCAGTTTGGACTGCCTTACAGGGACGTGGAGAGTGCTATAGAGAGGCTTGAGAAGAGGGGCATACTCAGGAGGAGCGGAGATAGGTGGATACTCACGCTCCTTGAATGATTAACGAGTTAGACGTGGGGGTGCCAAGCTAAATACCAGGTTTGGGAATGTTAGGTTAAATTAAAGTTAAAATAAATAAATTAATCATAAGGAGGTGTCCGTGAATGAGTGAGGAAAAGAAGGAGACCACTCTGAGGGTCGCTGAGGCTTACTACAGGGATGTCGGAAGGGGCATAGCGAGAGTTGATCCAGAAGCAATGGCAAAGCTCGGCCTTCAGAGTGGTGATGTTATCGAAATAGTAGGTAAGTCCTCCGTCCCGGCAATAGTCTGGCCCGGCTACCCGGAAGATAGAGGCAAGGGTATCATCAGGATAGACGGTAGCCTCAGGAGCAACGCTGGTGTCGGAATAGACGACAGAGTCAGGATAAGGAAAGTTGAGGCAAAACCGGCTGAGAAAGTTACACTCGCACCAACCGAGCCAGTTAGGTTGATGGGAGGAGAAGCTTACCTGCTCAGGTTGCTTGAAGGTAGGCCTGTAACGAGGGGTCAGAAGATTAGAGTTGAGTTGTTCGGCCACACGCTAACTTTCGTGGTAACAGCAACAAAGCCGGCTGGGGTCGTGATAGTTTCGAGGAACACGGCGATAGAGCTCAAGGACAAGCCCGTTGAGGGTGTGGAGAGAGCTGTGCCCAACGTGACTTACGAAGACATCGGAGGCCTCAAAAGAGAACTCAGGCTCGTAAGGGAAATGATAGAGCTGCCGCTCAAACACCCAGAGATATTCCAGAGACTTGGCATAGACCCGCCGAAAGGAGTTCTGCTCTACGGACCTCCAGGCACTGGTAAAACGTTGATAGCCAAGGCCGTTGCTAACGAGGTTAACGCTCACTTCATCAGCATAAGCGGACCTGAGATAATGAGCAAGTACTACGGAGAGTCAGAGCAGAGGCTTAGGGAGATATTTGAGGAGGCAAAGGAGAACGCTCCGTCGATAATATTCATTGACGAAATAGACTCCATAGCCCCGAAGAGAGAAGAAGTAACAGGAGAGGTAGAGAGAAGAGTTGTCGCACAACTGTTAGCTCTGATGGATGGGCTTGAAGCGAGAGGAGATGTTATAGTCATAGCTGCAACTAACAGGCCCGACGCGATCGACCCAGCTTTAAGGAGGCCGGGAAGGTTCGACAGGGAGATAGAGATCGGAGTACCTGACAGAGAGGGCAGGAAGGAGATACTCGAGATCCACACGAGAGGAATGCCTCTCGCAGAGGACGTTGACCTTGACGAACTCGCAGAGCTGACAGTCGGATTTGTCGGAGCCGACTTGGAAGCTCTCTGCAAGGAAGCTGCGATGCACGCTCTGAGGAGCAGAATGGAGAAAGGCGAGATTGACATAGAGGCCGAAGAGATCCCGGAGGAAGTGCTGGAGAACCTGAAAGTTACGAGAGAGGACTTTCTCGAGGCTTTAAAGAACATAGAACCGTCTGCGATGAGAGAGGTGCTCGTAGAAGTACCAAACGTCAGGTGGGACGACATTGGAGGCCTCAAAAACGCTAAGCAGGAACTTATGGAGGCTGTTGAATGGCCACTCAAGTATCCAGAGGTGTTCAACGCCGTAAACATAAAGCCGCCGAAGGGCATACTGCTCTACGGCCCACCAGGCACTGGTAAAACCCTACTCGCAAAAGCAGTTGCGAACGAGAGCAACGCCAACTTCATCAGCGTGAAGGGGCCGGAGCTGCTCAGCAAGTGGGTAGGAGAGAGCGAGAAGCACGTCAGGGAGATGTTCAGGAAGGCGAGGCAGGTAGCTCCGTGCGTGTTGTTCTTCGACGAGATCGACAGCTTAGCGCCGAGGAGGGGCAGCGGAGGAGACAGTCACGTAACCGAGAGAGTTGTTAGCCAACTGCTGACGGAGCTGGATGGAATGGAGGAGCTCAAGGATGTCGTCGTCATAGCAGCGACGAACAGGCCGGACATGATCGATCCAGCTTTGCTCAGGCCGGGAAGGATAGAGAGGCACATCTACATCCCGCCGCCGGACAAAGAGGCAAGGAAAGAGATATTCAAGATACACCTGAGGGGCAAGCCTCTCGCAGAGGACGTGAACATAGACGAGCTCGCTGAGAGGACTGAGGGCTACACCGGAGCTGACATAGAGGCTGTCTGCAGAGAAGCAGGTATGCTTGCGATCAGAGAGGCCATAAAGCCGGGCATGAGCAAGGAGGAGGCAAAGGAAGTTGCGGAGAGACTCAAGATAACCAAGGAGCACTTCGAGAAGGCCTTGGAGAAAGTGAAGCCAAGCATGACGAAGGAGGACATAGAAGCGTACGAGAAGATGGTCGAGGACTTCCACAGGATGTACCGATAATTTGATAACTTTTAATTTAATTTTTTATTTAATTTTAGAATAAATTTGGTAGGAGGTGATCGTGATGGCTTGGTGGAGAAGGAGGAGGGAGAGAGATAGAGAGGACGACTACGACTGGTTCGGGTTTGGAGGGTTTGGCTTTAGAGACTTTGACATATTCGATGACATATTCGAGAGAATGATGAGAGACTTCGACGAAATATTCAGAAAGGCTGCAAGCGGAGAGATAAAGCCGATAGTCAGAGGCTTCTCGATAAGGATCGGCCCTGACGGCAAGCCTGAGATCAGGGAGTTCGGAACGAAGGACATGATAAGCCAGGGAGTTGAAGAGAGAAAGCCGCTCGTCGATGTCATGGAGACTGATGATGAAGTGCAGATAATCGCCGAGATGCCAGGCGTTAACAAGGAAGACATAGATGTCAGTGCTTCAGAGACATCGGTCGAGATAAAGGCAGAGGGAGAAAACAGGAAGTACTACGAGGTAGTTGACTTACCGTGCGAGGTAATCCCAGAGTCCGCTAAGGCGAGGTACAACAACGGTGTGCTTGAAGTTGTCTTCAAGAAGAAGCACCCGAAGAAAGAGGACAGGAAGAAAATAAAGATCGATTAATTTTCCTCAATTATATTTTTTATAAAATCAAAAAGTTCAGACTGAATGAGTAAATCGATTTCACAGTCTCTTAGCAACCTCTTCGGCCATCTCCATCGTCTTTAAACTCCCTCCGAGGTCTGGAGTTGTTTTGCCCTCCGCTATCACGCTTTCGAGAGCTCTTTCGACCCTTTCCGCTTCGCTAACGTATCCGAAGTGTCTGAGCATCATACAAGCTGTCAAAATCATCGCCGACGGATTGGCTATACCCTTTCCAGCTATGTCCGGGGCTGAGCCGTGCACTGGCTCGAAAATTGCGTGTTTCTCTCCAACGTTTGCAGAAGGAGCTAATCCAAGCCCTCCAACCAACCCTGCTGCGAGGTCACTCACTATGTCTCCAAACATGTTCGTTGTTACAATGACATCGAAGCGGTAAGGATCCATGACGAGGTACATGCATGCCGCATCTATGTAGTAGTCGTTGAACTCAATTTCTGGATACTCTTTGGCAACGCTCCTGCATACATCTCTGAAGAGTCCGCAGGTCTTCTTCATCACGTTCGCCTTGTGCAACGCCGTAACCTTCTTTCTCCCCTCTCTCTTCGCAAGCTCAAAGGCATACCTCGCTATCCTCTCGCTCGCTTTTCTCGTTATCACTCTTATTCCCTCGGCAACTCCGTCAGCAACGTTGAACTCGAATCCCTTGTACAAGCACTCGGTGTTCTCCCTGACGATCACTATGTCAACATTGTCGTAGAGAGCTTTAACACCCTTAAAGGACTTCGCAGGCCTGATGTTGGCGAAAGTCTCGAGTTCAAATCTTAGCCTTACTATGACATCTGCAGCCGTTTCTCCAGCAGCTCCGAACAGAACGGCATCACTCCTCTTGCACTCCTCAAGCGTTTCGTCCGGTAATGCTTTTCCATACTTCTCTTTAGCTTCATCTCCAGCTTCCATCCAGATGTAATCGAAAGGCAGGTCAAGCTTGTTGAGCACGAGCATCGCAGCATCCATAACTTCCTTGCCTATTCCGTCTCCCGGGATGACAGTTATCCTCTTGCCCATAACGAATCGCAGGATAAATCGTTAAAAACTGTTTTGCTGTCTCAACAGTAAACCGGGAAAAGTCTAAAAGCTCCCCATACTACGAAACTGCATGGCCGAGAATGTAGATGAAAACGAAACTTTCGAGGTTGAGCTGTTCGTCGATGGAAAGAAGGTTGCCATGAACTCCTACGTGAGGAAAGTGTTTTTCAGGGTGATGTCTGCTCTTATTTCCACTCTGAAGGGCGTTGAGGGTTGGAAAGAGGCAGAGGTGAGGATCAGAAAGTAGAAAAGTAGGGGTCAGAAAGAATGCGTACTGTCGACTTGGTTAGAGACTGCATAAAAAGGATGGAGCCCTACAAACCCGGAAAAAGCGTAGAGTATGTGAAAAGAAAGTACGGACTTAAAAAAGTGGTAAAGCTCGCCTCAAACGAGAATCCATATGGCCCAAGTCCTAAGGCCGTGAAAGCTCTGAAAAGCGTCGATCCAACCAAGCTCAGCGTTTACCCCGAAACTTTTCCCGAACCCCTGCTTGAAGCGATAGAGGAGCACACAGGCTGGGAGAAAGAGAAGGTCGTCGTTGGAGCTGGCTTAGATGGCATTCTTGAGACCACATTCAGAGTGCTCGTGAGCGAGGGAGATAAGGTACTCCTTCCAGTACCAACCTACCCCTACTACCACACGATAATGAGCGTTTTTGGAGCGAAAGGAGTTTTCGTTGAAAGGAACTCAGACTTCTCGGTCAACGTAGAGAGCGTTTTCGAGTCCGTCGATAGAGAGAGACCAAAACTTGTTGTGATTTGCTCTCCAAATAATCCAACAGGCAACGCGGAAAGGAAAGATGACGTAAGAGCCATAGTGGAGTTCTGCGAGGGGAAGTGCGTCGTTTTCATAGACGAAGCTTACGGAGAGTTCGCTGATTACGATGGCAAATCTCTGAAAGATATCGAAGAGGAAAACGTTATAATCGGCAGAACTCTTTCCAAAGCGTTCGCCCTTGCAAGCCTGAGGGTCGGATACGCTGTCATGGGGGAGGAGTTGAGAAAGGAGTACTTGAAGGCCACCACTCCGTTTCCGGTAACCACTCCTTCGTATATCGCTGCGAGCGAGGCCTTAAGAGATAGAGAGCACCTAAACTTCGTCGTTAAAAGCATAGTTGAAGAGAAAAACAGAGTCTCGAAAGAGCTTGAAAAAATGGGACTGAAAGTTTACGACAGTTCCGCAAACTTCGTTTTTGCTGAAACTCCAATGAAAGCGAAATACTTTGTGGAGGAGCTTATGAAGAGGGGGGTAATAGTCAGAGATTGCTCTGCTTTTTGCGGATGCAGAGAGAATCAAGTGAGGATAAGCATCGGCAGGAAAGAGGACAACGACTTTCTGCTTGAGGTTGTGAGGGACGTTTTGAGTTTTTAATTAACAAATCAAAACTATCAAAATCAAATCCAAAAAAGTCCAAGAGGTGCCGAAATGCTCGAAGTAGTGGAAAAGAGAGAAAAACCCAAAAAACCCGAAAAGAGTGTAGTAGTGGGAATAACAGGGACGCCAGGAGTTGGAAAGTCGAGCGTTGCGAGAAAGCTTGAGGAGATGGGATTTATTGTTTACAGAGTTAACGATCTTGCAGAAAAGCTTGAATGCATAATCGACTACGAGGACGACTGTGCGGTTGTTGATGTAGAAAAGCTGAGGCGAAAGTTCAGGAAATTGATGTTGGAAATGGAAGGACTCGTCTTCGTCGAAGGCCACCTCTCTCACCACCTCGCAGACATTGCAGTAGTACTGAGGTGCAACCCCCTCGTCCTGAAGGAGAGACTCGAGGAAAGATTAGCTAAAGGCTGGAGCGAGGAAAAAGTCATGGAGAACGTAGAAGCAGAACTCGTGGATGCCATTCTGATAGAGGCGATGGATGCATGCAGAGAAGTCTACGAAATAGACACGACTGACAGGAGCGTAGAGGATGTCGTTTCCGCTATTCTCGACATAGTTTCTGGGAGAGGGGGAAAGTACCGACCTGGCAACGTTGACTGGATATCCGAGGTCGGAGACAGGATAGACGAATTGATGAGAAAGTTCTAATGTCGATTGGAAAACGTTTTTAACCTGAATGGCCTGCTGCCGGCAATGGTGTTCAAACTCAGGGACGGGCTTAAGGTTAAGAGAGAATACAAAACAACAGACATAGTTGAGAGGAAAGGTGTTATAACTGCAAAGAACATACACCTGAAAAAGTACCCCGTCGATAATCCCGTTACGATTTTTAACGCTTCTATTGACTTAGAAGGAGATGAACTCATAGTTTACGGGAGAATAGTGCTCGGATACTTCACGTACGCGAGTGCAGTTGCTGAGTTCAGAATTCCTGTAAACGACATACTTTCGAACGAGTTCATTCCCGGGCACTATACCGCTGACATATGTGTTTATCCTGACAACAGGTACGACCTCTGGGGAGTTGAAGATCCTAGAGTTTACAGAATAGGTGAGAAAAAACTCATGACGTACTGTGGTAGAACCGTTCACTACTTCGACCCGTCTGTGAGGACTGAGAGGACTTTGCCCGTCACTGCCGTTTATGAGGATGGGAAGTGGAGGAAGATATGTGCATTCAGAGTTCCCGAAGAGTTTAGAGGATTCGTAATAAGCGACAAAGACTCGTTCCTCGTAAAGATGGACAGGTGCTATCTCTTTCATAGACTTCACATGAAAGATGAAAACTTCTACCTCGTCATGAGCGTCGTCGAGTGCGACATATTCGAGAAGAGAGAACTTTGCGACGTTAGCGTCAACGACACGAGGACGGTTCTCGAGCCTGCGAAGTGGGAGGACAAGCTTGGGTGGAACACGCCTCCAGTGAAGGTGGACGGAGAGTACCTGCTGCTGTTGCACGCTGTAGATGCTGAGACGAAAGCGTACAGAGTTTTTGCCATGCTTATG
>JAMOMT010000065.1 GCA_027066965.1 Archaeoglobaceae archaeon | reverse complement strand
TAGGACGTAGAACGCTCCCTCGCAGTTACTCAGCTTCTCCCTTGTGATAAATCCTTCTGCGAGCTTTTTTAGAAACAACTCTTCTGGAAGGGCAAACTCCCTCGCGACTGCCTTTTCTACTCTCTTCGTTAAAGCGTATCCTGCCGTCTCGTCTCCCCACTCGTCTCTCTTCTTCGATATCCTGACGGAGAGAGGTACGGAGGCCGATAGATCTCTCGCGAGAGAAACTATCTCCTTCGCGAACTCCACTTCCATAGCCTCAACGACTTTCAGTAGCCTCTCAACAGTAATCTTCCCAGGCATCTCTCCCACCAGCTCCAGAACGTTTGCGGCGTTGAACACGTCTCTGCTGGCCTTACTGAACGCTTTCTTCAAATTCTCCTCAAAGTCTGGGTTCTCACACCTTAACAACTTAAGGAGTTCCTTCAGTAAGCTTACGGAATGAACGAGAGATAGTTCCTCGTTAAGGGTAGTCAGTGCTTTGACTTTTCTGTAGTCTCTTGAACGCACGTACTTCAACATGAAACTTCTCACTCTTTCCAGAGTCTCATTTTCGTTTCTCTCTACTATCCTTGGTCTTATAGAATAGTGGAGAAAGTAGCTATCTACTGCAACTATCTTCACGAGCTCACTTGTTTCCTCGTCCGGCACGTACTTTTTTATCAGCTCCCATACGGAGTCGTAAACCTCGTCCGTGCAGAGTATGTTGAGGAGGTTATTTCTGACGGTCTCCTCTTTCCGGGTCTTCTCGCATTCACATTCCACGGCTCGGAAACGGAATTTTTCGCTCTTGAAGTTTTTTACAAACTTTTCTTACGAGCGAGTACGGATTGTTACACGTTGTTACGGTAGATTAAAAGTTAACAATCTGAAATGTCGGATACTACCATATCAATCTCTGTAAACTACCGACACAGTCTTATATCTTAAACCGTTTCCAGCTCGAGGGATTACCATGAAACTGGCGAAATGCTCTGTCTTTTTAACAATCCTAGCTCTTTCACTCACGGCGTGTACGGCTGCTGGCCACGCTCAGGTAACGCTGTCAGTAACTCTGAATCCGTCAACGCCTCTACCTGGCGACATTGTGAAGGGAGAACTCACGATAAAGACTGGTCTAACTCCCGAAACAATTTCGGGCGTAACATTCTACTCCCCTCTGCCTGTAGAGCCCCAGAGCGTTTCCGGTATAGGGAGCATACCAGCAAACAGCTACTACACCCTTCCCTTTACGCTTAAAGCCATATCTCCCGGAACTTACGTCGTAAAGATTTACGTAAGCACGACAAACGGTACGGTCGTTCAGTCCTTCAACGTAAACGTCGCGAGTGCCAAGCCAGAAGTGGTAATCTCAGAGCCGATAACCCTCGGGGAAGTGAACAGCGTGCACTTCGTCCTCTACAACCCAATAAACGCTTACGGAGTTAGGGTAACTCCGCTCTTCAAGGCTTACCCGTCGACGATATATGTCGTTAACAATGAAGGCAGTTTCAGATTCTACCCGACGAAGAGCATGCCCTTGAAGTTCAGAATAGAGTTCTACGATGGCTTCGCCACTAACTACCACAGTTACGTACAGACGGTTTACCCCTCTTACAGAAACAGTAGTGGCGTGAGCGTTAACGTTTCCACACCGCACAGCACTTACATGCTCTTCGATGTCATCCCCCTGAGCATTTCCATTACGAACCTCAGAACCGATACGATCTACGACCTCTCGGTTAAAGTCTCGACCGGAGGTTTTGAGAAGACAGAAACACTCCCGTACCTGAACCCAAGCACGACGGAGAAGGTAGTCGTAAACTGCCCGGCAAGCAAGGCCGGTAACGAGACTGCGAGAGTTCTGATAAAATACAGGGACTACCTCGGCAATCACTACGAAACTGAGAAGGTTGTAACCTTCAAGGTTCTTCCCTCGGAGGTCGTGTCTATAAGCGATGTGTCTGTGGAGAGAAGCGGTAGCGGATTTGAGATAACTGGAGATATAAGCAACAGCGGGTGGAGCAAGGTGTACGGCGTCACGGTCACAGCGAGCTCGAACGGAAAGAACGTATCGTACTTTGTGGGAACGATCGACCCGTCCGATTACGACACGTTCGATATAGTGGCTAGCAACGCTACGAAAATAATCGTTACTTGGCAAGACATAATTGGGGAAACTCATAGCGTTTCAGAAACGCTGCACCTCGTCAGACAGCCCGTGAAGGTGAAGGAGAGCAACGCTCCGTTGCTAGTATCGGCTATAGGTGCCGTAGTCATCTTTGCGATAGTTTTGGTGGCTGTGCTTAGAAGAAGTAGAGGTGGGGAAAGGAAATCGCAGTTTGGCCGTTGACGCGGGTGAAGAATGAGAGCGGTAATTGAACTAGTGAATGTCAGGAAGGTCTACAGAATCGGAGGAGAGGAAGTTTACGCAGTAAACGGAGTCAGCATGAGCGTGAGGAAGGGGGAATTTCTCTGCATAATGGGTGCTAGCGGGAGTGGAAAGACGACCCTTCTTAGCCTGATGGGCTGTCTGGATAGGCCAACTTCTGGTAAAGTTCTGATAGACGGGATAGACACGAGCAGTCTGAGCGACAGGGAGCTGACGGACATAAGGAGGGACAAGATAGGCTTCGTTTTTCAGCAATACCATCTGATTCCAACTCTGACGGCTTTCGAGAACGTGGAGTTACCGATGCTCCTCAAGGGAGTGCCCAAAGCCGAGAGAGAAAGGAGGGCGATGGAGCTTCTCGAGATAATGGGAATCGCTAAAGCTGCAAACAGGAAACCTTCGGAGCTCAGTGGTGGTATGCAGCAGAGGGTTGCTATAGCTAGAGCCCTTGCAAACGATCCTGAGATACTGCTCTGCGACGAGCCGACAGGAAACCTTGACACGAAGAGCGGGGAGGTTGTGATGAACCTGATAGAGGAACAAAACGAAAGAGGAGTTACTGTTGTTCTCGTAACTCACGATCCAGATATAGCTAAGTACGCTGAGAGAGTTGTGAGGATAAGGGACGGCAAGATCGTGGAAGATCCGGGTATCAAGCTGGGTTAACCTTGTCGCAATAAGCTGTGAAAGGTGATACCGTGTACTTCCAGCTCGCTTTCAGAAATCTCAGGAGAAACGGAGTGAGGAGTGCCCTTGCAGTAATTGGGATCGTCATAGGAGTCATGGCTGTGGCCTCAATAGGAATATTCAGTGCGAACCTAAAGACGAGCTTTCTCTCGAGCTTTCAGAACGTGACCGACGAAGTATTAGTATATCCAGCTTACAACGCCCACTTTAGGCATGGACTCGTTACGACTTCTGGAGTTATGTACATAGACAAGAGGACTGCCGAGAGAATAGTTAGATTACCCTACGTAAAGGACTACGCCTTCGTGAAGGATACGTTCACAACAGCTCGGCATCGAGAGGAAGTTTTTGGGGTAACAGTTTACGGAATGGATGAGAGTGCTGTTAAGAAGCTCTTCAAGGCTGAAAAAGGCATCCTCAGACTTTCAGACAGCTGCGTGGTTGGCTACGACCTCGCTGACAGGCTCGACCTCAGAGTCGGAAGTAGGGTAGAGATAAACGGACACAAATTGAGAGTCTCCGCGATTCTAAAGGAGACCGGTGCGAGGTTCGATGTGAACCCGAACAACGCCGTACTCGTTTCTCTCAGGGACTACGACAGGATATTCAACACGAAGAATGAAGGTTACAACTTCATCGTCGTCTGGGTAAAGAGCCTTAAAGACGTCTCTCTGTTCAAGGACGCGGTTGAAAAGACTGTAAACGCTAGGGAGAAGAAGGTGGAGGTTTTTGAACTCAAGATAATAATAGACCAAATAAACAAAGGATTTTCATTCGTTTCAAGGTTTCTGATGGCTATAGCAGGAATATCTCTGCTCGTCGCGGGGGTTAGCATTCTGAATATCATGCTCATGTCGACCCTCGAGAGGACGAAGGAGATAGGCGTTATGATGGCTATAGGGGCATACAGAACGACGATACTGAAGTTGTTTCTCCTTGAGGCCCTAATTCTTGGAATAATTGGCAGCGTGATAGGAGCAGTTCTGAGTTTGGCGGGAGGTTACGCAGTTGACATGATGATCCTTCACTCCGCGAAGTACCTGCTGAGCCTGACTACCCTTGGCTACATGCTTGAGGGAATGTTTTTTGGTCTTCTCACGACTCTGATAAGCGGGTTTTACCCGGCATGGAAGGCGAGCAGACTCGAACCGCTCGAAGCCCTGAGGTACGAGTAGTTTTTTAGTCCGATGTTCTGATATTAAGATATTTTCTGATATAGTAGCTTTTGACTGAAGGTGATTAGGCAACGGGCATCAAGAAAAATGTAAGGAATAACCATTTAAAACCTCTCGCTTTACGCTCTGCGTGCAGAAAGCCGGAGTTTTCGTGTGTAGGTGCGGGTTCAACATAGCTGGCGTCGTGGACGTGGAAAGAGTGGCTGAAGCGATAGAGAACAGAGGTTACTTCGCAAAAGTCATCGACTACGCCTGTTCCGAGAGTGGCCAGAAGGAGATTGCCGAATGTGTTAAAGAGAACGGGCTTGAAAGGTTCGTGGTCGCTGCCTGTAGTCCAAAGCTGCACGAAAAAACTTTCAGGAGGTTAGCTGAGAGGGTCGGTGTTAACCCTTACATGGTCGCGATGGCGAACTTGAGAGAACAGTGCTCGTGGGTTCACGAGAGAAACGAGAGAACGCAGAAGAAGGCTGAAGAACTTACCTTGATGGCTCTCTCGAGAGTTTTGAAGGCTAGACCTCTAGAGAGAAGAAAACTCGAGTCCGTGAACAAAGTGGTTGTTGTTGGAGGTGGCGTGGCAGGGATAGAGGCATCTCTTCTCCTCGCCAACTCGGGAATTGACGTCGTTCTCGTTGAAAAAAGACCAAGTATAGGTGGACACATGGCCCTTCTGAACGAGATATTTCCAAACAACGATTGCTCGATATGCGTTCTTGCACCGAAGATGAACGAGGTGTGGGAGCATGAGAAAATAAAGGTCTACACGAACTCCGAAGTTGAGCAGGTGGAGGGCTCAGCTGGAAAATTCAGGGTGAGGATAAGAAAAAAGGCGAGGTTCGTGAGCGAGGATTGCAAGGGGTGTATAGAGGACTGCTCCTCGGTTTGCCCAGTAATGGTTTACGACGAATTCCTTGGAACGTTTAGAAAGGCCATATACTTGCCTTTTCCTCAGTCCACGCCTCTCTACGCTGCAATAGATGAGGAGAATTGCGTCAGATGCGACTTGTGCGTTAAAGCCTGCGAGCCAAAGGCAATAGACTTTTCGATGAAGGATGAAGTGTTTGAGGTCGAAGCTGGGGCGATAATCGTCACAACGGGCTACGAGCTTTTTAACCCATCCAAGCTCAGCTGGACCTCGTACGGCAAGGACGGGAGAATAATAACGCTGATAGAACTCGAAAGACTACTATCCCCTTCTTCCCCTATCAACTTCAAGGAGGCTTTTCCGAAAGCGAGGAAGGTTGCATTCATTCAATGTGTTGGAAGCAGGGGGGAGTACAACTCTCACTGCTCGGTCGTCTGCTGCATGGCGAGTATTAAGAACGCTCTGATCTTGAGGAGGAGGTACAACTGCGACTGCTGTGTGTTTTACATCGACTTGAGGGCTTGCGGAAGGGGTTACGAAGAGTACTTCAAAAAGGCAATGGAAGAAGGAGTTAGGTTCGTTAGAGGAAAGCCGTCTGTTGAACTCGATTCCTCCGTTAAACTCAGGTACGAAGATACACTTCTCAGTAAGGTTGTAGAGGAGGAGTTCGATGTCGTCGTTCTCGCGGTTGGGATGGAGGGCTCTGTTCCTTCCTTCTGTAGTACCGGTAGAGACGGGTTCATCGAAGTCGTTCACCCGAAGCTCAGGCCAGTGGAGACTTCGAAAACCGGAATTTTCGTAGCTGGATGCGCTTCTGGTCCCAAGGACATAAGAGAGAGTGTAAGTTCTGCTGGGCTGGCGGTTGCGAAGGTGATCGAATTCTTTAGAAACGCGAGTGTGGAGCCTTATGTAGCTAGGGTAGGCGAAAGCTGTAGTGGTTGTGGAGTTTGTGAGAAACTCTGCCCCGCTGGAGCGGTAGAAGTAAAGAAAGAGGTGGGAGGAAAAGCGGTCGTGAACGAGAACGCTTGCCAAATGTGCGGTCTCTGCGTTTCCGCTTGTCCTGAGGAAGCAATGGATCAGGGGTTTTATTCAAACGACGAGCTCTACGCTGAGATATCTTGCGTCTCTCCTGACTCCGTAATCGTGTTCGCTTGCAACTACTGTGCTTACTCCGCCCTTGATCTGGCCGGGGCCCTTAGGATGAGTTACGACGAGTGCGTGAGGGTAGTAAGAGTTCCTTGTTCCGCGAGGGTTTCTGTGAGAATGATTCTCGAAGCACTAAAGAGAGCAAGAGGGGTTATCGTCGCCGGGTGTAGGCAGGGAGAGTGTCACTTCGGAGTTAACGATTTCGCGAGAAAGAGGGTGGAAACACTAAAGAGGGCCCTTGGAGAGGAGAGTTACAGGCTCGAAAGCGTGTGGTGCTCCGCTGGGGAGGCAGATGTCGTGGTAGAGAGGATACGCAGGTTCGTGAAAGAACTCGAGCGGAGACAGAGGAGAGACATATGAGACTCGAGATAGTCAGGGACGCAGACGTGGAAGATTCCAAGCTCGTTTTCAGGCAGAGAGTCGGAGATGATGAAAGGGTCCTCGTCTTCAATCCTGAGAGATGTAGCGGTTGCATGTTTTGCGTTTACGCTTGTCCCGTAAATGCGATAGAGTTTGCGGGTTACGAGATGCTACTCGCTGGAATGCCCCTCGTGATAGACCACACTGCTTGCTGTTTCTGTGGCATCTGCTACGCTCTGTGCCCGGATAGAGCTTTTGACTTTAAGCCTGAAGTTGACTTTAGGCTTGTAGGAGGTGCGAGAAAGCTTGAGGGTTGCGTGAACTGCAGAATCTGCTACGAAGTCTGTCCAGTAAAAGCAATTAACGTGAAAGTTAGGAGCGTGGATGAGTTTCACGCGAGAGAGCTGGGCGAGTCTGAGGAAATAAAAGGTCCGGCAAAAAGGGGAAAGCTCAGGATAGACACCAGCAGGTGCAAGCTGTGTGGGAAGTGCACGCTATTCTGCGACGCCTTCGTTGGCGTCGAAAAAAGTATGAGCCCCTCTAGTCCTTCCCCCTTTTCTGAGATACTTTTCAGGGAGGAGAGGTGTGACTACTGCGGGTTGTGCGAGCAGGTATGCCCGAACTCCGCTATAGAGGTTGAGAGCGAGTTCAAGGTAGATGTGGAAGTTGGAGAAGTCGTCGAAGTTGAGGTGACTGAGAAGTGCGTGGAGTGCGGACTCTGCGTGAAGGCCTGTCCTTACGATGGAGTGAGGCTCGAGAGGAGTTTTTCAGGAGAGGTTGTGGTTCACTGGGAGAGGCTAGAAAGGACGTGCGATTGGGAGAGCTGCAGGCTCTGCATAAACGTTTGCAGGAGTAAGGCGTGGTATGTCGAGGAAGGGAAGCTCAGGTTTGAACCCGAACTTTGTAGGTTTTGCAGGGCCTGCATGTACGCATGTCCTGAGAGGCTAATAGAAGTGAGGCTGTTCGACGTAAGAGTTAACTGTGGATGGGAGGGATGGAGAAAAGCCGTTCAGAGGGTGCTGAGAGAGGAAAAAGCGAGTAAGGGCAGAGAGATCGGTGTGGAGGCTGCCCTGAACGAGAGCTTGGAAGAGAGAGAAGAGAGTTACGAACGAAACAGCGAAACTGTTGAAGAGGCTCAAAACGCGATGCTAAAAGAGAGGTTAAAAGGGAGGCTAAAAGCCCTCGAAGAAGTGCTTAAAAACTCCGCGTACAGACGCCTGTTCGAGCTAAATCCGGAAAAGTTCCTTGAGGTGTTTGAGACGCTAGAGTGCAGGAGCAAGCGCTAGTTGGTTTTAGATGAAGATGTAAGCCATGAAAAGTCCGAAAAGCGGGAGGTAAAATCTTGAAGGTCCTGCTTTGCGTGACGGGAAGTCTGGCGGCTATCGAGAGTATCAAGCTTTCAAGAGAGCTTGCGAGGAGAGGTTTCAGCGTTAAAAGTGTTGCAAGCGACGACGCTCTGGAGATAGTTGGAAAGAGAGCTTTATCGTTCGTTTCGGATTTTCAAGAGAGGCCAAACCACGTTGAGCTTGCGGGTTTGAAGGGGTGGTGTGACGTCGTACTGGTAGCCCCGGCGACGGCAACAACGATTTCCAGAATTGCGAACGGAATGGGGGACACGCCCGTATCTCTGATTGCTTTAACAGCAGTAGGCTCGGGGAAGAGAGTTGTGGTGGCTCCAGCCATGCACCTCGGCATGTTCAGGAATCCGGCAGTTCAGGAGAACATCGAAAAGCTGAGAGGCATGGGAGTTGACATCGTTTGGCCAAAAATTGAGGAGGAGAAGGCGAAGCTAGCGAGCGTAGAGGAAATTTGTCTTTACGTGGAGAGGGCCGTTTCTAGTGGAGAGTTTTCGGGAAAGAAGGTCGTCGTAACGTCTGGCCCGACTTATGAATTCATAGACCCCATAAGGTTCATTAGCAACAAGAGTTCCGGTAGGATGGGGCTCGAACTCGCTCTCGAGCTGTGGAGGAGAGGAGCGGAAGTTGTTCACGTAACCTCAAAGCCTTCTAACCTGAAGCTTGAAGGCTTTAGAGAGGTGAGAGTCGTTTCTGTGAGGGACATGCTCGAGTCGTGCCTTCAGGAGGTCAGGGAGTGCGACCTCTTCGTCTCCGCAGCAGCTCCATCGGACTTCGTAGTCGGGAGAGAGGGTAAGAAGATAAAGACATGCAGGGAGCTGACGCTGAAGCTTGAGGAAGCTCCAAAAATAATAAAGGAAGTAAGGAAGGTTTACGACGGCCACATTATAGGTTTCAAGGCCGAAACAGGGGTGAGAGAGGAGGAACTCGAGAGAATTGCAAGAGAAAAAATGCTAGACGACGAACTCGAGATGGTTGTAGCGAACGACGTGCTTGAGAGAGGAATGGGGACTGAGGATACGAGAGTCCTCATTCTGACACCGGAGGAGAAGGAGTGGGTCGAGGGAAGCAAGAGAGAAGTCGCGAAGAGAATTGTGGATTCCTACGTGAGGGTTTACTTGCGTTAGCACGTGAACGGTGCTGATACAGAAACGGGAATCATAACGAAAACGATAAAGCCAGCTGTTCCGAGTCAAATGCATGATTCTAAAGGGTAGAGCTTGGAAGTTTGGGGACGACATCTCCACTGACCACATAACTCCCGGGAGGTACTATCACCTCCGAAGCAATCTGCCGGAGCTAGCGAAGCACGTAATGGAGGACGCAAATCCGGACTTCGCGTCAAAAGTGAGGCCGGGAGACTTCATAGTTGCCGGCAAGAATTTTGGGTGCGGGAGCAGCAGAGAGCACGCTCCGGTCGTTATCAAGCTCGCTGGCGTCTCTGCGGTAATAGCGAAATCCTTCGCGAGGATATTCTACAGAAACGCAATAAACATAGGGCTTCCTGTGTTAATAGCTGACACCAGCCAGATCGACGAGGGAGACGAGCTCGAAGTCGACCTCTCGAGTGGCACGATAAGGGATGTTACAAAAGGAGTAGAGATAAAGGCGAGCCCGATACCGGACGTAATGATAAGAATTCTAGAGACTGGAGGGCTTGTCGAGTATGTGAAAAAGTACGGGGATGTGAAGGTTTGAAATACGTAGAATTTTTACTGCGCACTTCTCTACTGGGCGCAGATATCGAGGTTATATAGGGAATCTACATGAAAAAACAGGAACATTAATGGAAAACTTCTCTGTCCGCCTCCTCGATCTCCATTCTCTTTTTTTCCTGATACTCTTCTACTTTTTTCCTGAGACCCTCGTTCTTCAAAGCTAGAATCTTTGCTGCAGCGAGAGCTGCGTTCTCAGGTTCCAGAACGACGAGAGGAGACACTCCGGACGGCATTCTAAGCGAAGAGAGCACGTCCATTCCAGAGAACTTGCTGCTGTAGGGGGGACACGCTATCACCGGACTCGTCGTATTTGCGTCCACAAAACCGCTCAGGGCGTTACTCCTGCCGGCCACGGTTATGAACACGGCTTCTTTGTACTCTCTCACAATTTCGAGCACTTTTTCAGGAGTTTTGTGTGCTGAAGCAACCCTCATAACGCATCTTATTCCGAAGCTTTCGAGAGCTTTTGCAATCCTGCTGGAAAACTCTAGGTCTGACTTTGAGCCCATAATTATGACGACCTCAGCTTTCAAGCTTTCACCTCCCGAACTTACGAATTTACTGAATGCAACTCCAGTGGAGCATTTACGAGGCGACCAAACAGATTTTTACCTTTTTCTCTAACTTCTACCATGGCCCTCAGGATAATAAAGGTGAGCCCGGAGAGTCCAGAGGTAGATAGGCTAAAGGTGTGTGCCGACATCATAAAGAGGGGTGGGCTAGTCGCTTTTCCGACCGAAACTGTTTACGGTCTTGGATGCGACGGGTTGAACGAAAAAGCCGTTGAGAGGTTGTACAGGGTAAAGAGAAGAAAACCGACCAAACCCGTAATACTTCACGTTCATACACCCCTTCAAGTAGAGGAGGTTGCCGAAGTAAATGAAGTGGCGAGAGCTTTAATGGACGAGTTTTTTCCAGGCCCACTCGCACTCGTGCTGAAAAAGAGGAGGTGCGTACCTGACGTTACTTCTGGCTACACAGATAAGATAGCGGTGAGGATGCCTGCAAATAGAATCGCTCTCAAGCTAATAGAACTGAGCGAGACCGTTATAGCTGCCCCCTCCGCGAACAGATCGGGGGGAATAAGCCCTACGAGAGCGGAAGATGTGGTAGAAGAGTTTGGAGACGAAATAGACGCGGTCGTAGATGGGGGAGAAACTGAGGTAGGGATAGAGTCTACAGTTCTAGACCTTAGTGAGGATAAAAAAGCCGTCGTGCTCAGGCTTGGAGCTATAACACTCGAGGAGCTCGAAGAGGCACTGTCCGATTACGAAGTAGAACTTCTCGTCCCCTCAAAGAAGTTGGAGGGTGAGCACTACAGGGTTAGAGGCAGGGTAATCATTGCCGATCTCTCTGCAATCCCTCAAATAGTTGCGGAATTACTCGAATCTGGATTGAAGGTGGGAGTCTGCGCTTTTGAGGAAGTGGTGGACGAAATGCTCGAAAGTATTGACGCTGGAGTTGCCGGAGAGATGGTGCTCTTCAGAGTAAGGGACGAGGAGGACTACTCGAAAAAGCTGTTCAGAGCCATGAGAGAAATGAGGGACTGCGACTACTTGGTGTTTCAGAGCGTGAGGGAGAGCGGAATAGGAAGGGCAATAATGGCAAGGCTGAGGGAGGCCGAAAAGGCCGGGAAGCGTTAGTTTTTGTCTTTGTTGACTACTTTAAATCTACTGCAACCTACTAGCAAAAACGGGAAAATAAAGCTATCCGGCGTTAAAGTGCCTCATGCAAACTACCTCAGCCACGGTTGTGTCGAGGATGCCCGTGTTGGAGACTGCTACGATTCTGCCAAAACCTCTCGGCCTGAGTATCAACCTTACTGCTGTCATTTCACTCTCTTCGAAGTATGTGCTCGATGCGAAGAAGAGAGAGTGAGACATCACTTCCTTTCCCGTGACCTCGGCGACCATTCCTGTGACACCTTTTCCGAGGTCGCATAGTCTAGAAGGGGTCAGAAGGACGCAGCTACCGATTTCGGCCTTTATAGCCGTGGCGACATTGTGAGCACTCCTGAGCTCCACGCTCCTTATCTCTCTTCTCAGGAGTGCATCTATGACTCTCTTCGATATCCCGGTAAGAACGTAGCACTTCAGCCTCTCTCCACTCATTTTTATCACCACTCCTACCACCTCTTACCCGAACATTGGCAGTTCACTCTCTTCCCTCGCCTTCGCTTTGGACTCCTGCATCTTCGTCTGTTCTGCTAGCTTCTGCATCTGTGCCTCTATGATCTCCGCCTCCTTTATTAGCTTCTCAACGCTCACGTTCCACCCGAACAGCCTGTTTAAAACGTTTGCAACTTCTGCAGCTGCTCTCGGATCCGGGTTGAAGCCCATAGTTTCGCCGAGTATCGCCATTCCCGGAAAATCCTTCGCTACGCACTCGTTAAGAAGTGAACCGGCAATTCCAGATATGGTACCGCTTCTAAAAACTTCCACGTGATCCTTTATCTCGTCGAGCAACTCTTTCTTCGTCGCAGCTCCGAAAACTCTCTTCTTGTTCTCGAAGGTCGTGATTCCAGCGACAGAAACGAGCCTGCTCGCCCCCATCGAAACACACCACTCGACTATTACTCGACTCATCCTGTTTGCTAGTTCTGGTGGAATGGGCACATCGGAGTGTATGAGGATCGCTTCCATGTCCTTTATCTGGTAGATCCTGACGGGAGGGAGTATCACTCCATCCATTAGCGTGGCTATCGGAGGGAGGGCGTCGGAGGATATTATACCTATCTGCTCTGGTTTAAGTTCCATGACATAGTGTGCGGCAAGAATAGTCCCGACAAGCCCTATTCCGGGAAAGCTCGTTAGAATTACCGGGTTTTCGACCTCCGGCTCTTTTACGAGGTCGATATCAACAGGAATCATGATGAAAGTTCGATTGCGATGCTATTTGAGCTTTTGCGTTTTTGACCTCACCTGTTTTTCTCGGCTTTTTAGTTAGAACGACAATTACACTACGGATACAGAAAAATGAGTCAACTTCAGGTAGAACTTAGGCAGAAAAACGGAAAAGAAAAAGTAAAATTAGAACTCAGATTCACCCATGCCTTCGTATCCCGTCTTCTTCGTCTTCTCCATGCCCTTCGCAGCAATGACGTCGTCGATTCTCAAGATCATCACTGCAACTTCAGTCGCAGATTCTATGGCATGGGTCTTAACTCTAAGTGGTTCGAGCACACCCATTTCCTTCATGTCGACGACTTTTCCTGTCTCCACATCGACTCCAGCGTACTTCTCGCCCTTCTCGTGTGCAGCCCTCAGCTCCACAAGCACATCGATTGGATCTATACCGGCGTTCTCTGCGAGAGTCTTCGGTATGATCTCGAGAGCGTTCGCAAACGCCTCAGCTGCAAGCTGCTCTCTTCCGCCGAGGGTTGGAGCCCACTGCCTGAGCCTTAAGCTAAGCTCGATCTCTGGAGCACCGCCACCGGCAACGACCTTACCATCCTCGAGAGCAACTCCTACGACTCTGACGGCATCCTCAATACCTCTTGCGATCTCCTCGACAACGTGCTCAGTTCCACCCCTTACGAGTATCGTAACGGCCTTTGGATTCTTGCAGCCGGTGACAAAGACCATCTTCTCGTCGCCGACTTTCCTCTCCTCGACGAGCTCAGCCTCTCCGAGGTCCTCGCTGCTTATGTCCCTCAGGTCGGTGAGAACCTTAGCTCCAGTAGCCTTGGCGAGCTTCTCGAGGTCACTCTTCTTGACCCTCCTGACCGCAAGGATTCCGGCCTTAGCCAGGTAGTACTGAGCTAAGTCGTCGATGCCCTTCTGGCAGAACACGACGTTCGCTCCGGCATTGACTATTCTGTCTACGAGCTCCTTGAGCATCTTCTCCTCCTGCTCTATGAACTTCTGGAGCATCTCTGGATCGGTTATCCT
>JAMOMT010000064.1 GCA_027066965.1 Archaeoglobaceae archaeon | reverse complement strand
ACGCTTGCTAGCAATAGCATTGCGGCTACAAAAACAACCTTTCTCGAAGTCATGTACTCTGACTTACCGGTCAAAACATAAAATTTTCGAAACCTTGAACGAGCTGATAGTTAAAATTTAAACTACAGACCGAGAACGTCTTTCATTCCGTATATTCCCGGTTCTTCGACCTTGCTTATCCACTTCACGGCTTTTATTGCCCCTCCAGCAAAAGCCTGTCTGCTCCATGCTCTGTGGGTGATCTCTATTCTCTCACCCATACCTATGAAAAAGACCGTGTGCTCTCCAACGACGTCTCCTCCTCTTATCGCGAAAACTCCAATCTCGTCCTCTCTCGGACAGATTCCGTTTCTTCCCATGACGACCTTCCTTTCGCCGACGACTTCCTTGAGTATTTCTACTGCCTTTAACGCAGTTCCGCTTGGAGCATCTTTCTTAAACCTGTGATGAATTTCGAGAACTTCAAGGTCGTAACTACCAAGTAGCTCTGCACACTTTTTTATTATCTCCCAGAACACGTTTACACCGACGCTGAAGTTTGGAGATATCACTGCGGGAACGCTGCAGCACTCCTTTATTCTTTTCCAGTGTTCGTCCGTAAATCCGGTGGTTCCCACCACGAGCTTCACTCCCTTCTTCGCTGCTATGCATATGTTCTCAACTGCAGCATCTGCAGCGGTGAAGTCTACGAGAACGTCCGCATTGAGCTTCGACTCGAGCTCCGAAGCATGGATTATCGGAACTCCAACGCTGCCAACGCCCGCGAGTTCTCCAGCATCCCTTCCTACCTCTCTGACGTCGAAGGCCTGTGCGAGTTCGAGTTCTTCGTCTTCCACAACGTTCTTCACTATTAATTTGCCCATTCTTCCTGCTGCTCCGGTAACGGCGACTTTTACTGGCATGAAATCCCGTTGAGGCTCATCGTTTATTACGGTTTTTAATTACTCTCTTTGGCCTTTACCGATTCTAACTATTTGTGATAAACGTTAATAGAACGAGAACAGAAACGGCGGAGAAGGTGAAAACTCAAAAATTACAGCAGATTTAAACTTTTGAGAACTTCCTTTAACTTTTCAGTTTTTTCCTCGCTGAGTTCCACAAGAGGAGGTCTCGGCTTTCCAGCTGGCATCCCCATAAGCTCCATCGCCTTCTTTACGGGTATCGGGTTAGTGTCTATAAAGAGCGCCGAAAACAGTGGTAAAAGTTTGTAGTGCATCTCTCTTGCCTTTTCAAGGTTTCCGGCCTTGAAGGCGTTGTACATCTCCTTCATCATCTGAGGAGCGATGTTTGCTGCTACACTTATAACGCCCTTACCCCCGAGACTTAGAATCGCAAGCGTGAGAAGGTCGTCGCCCGAAAGCAGTATGAAGTCGTCGGGAGTCCTCTTTATGATTTCGCAGACTTGCTTTAGGTTACCACTGGCCTCCTTGATTCCCACGATGTTGTCTATTTCTGCCAGCCTTTCCACAACATCTGGTGTTATGTTACATGCGGTCCTCGAAGGGACATTGTAGATTATTATTGGAATGGACACAGACTCTGCTACAGTCTTATAGTGTAAGTAAAGCCCATCTGCGTTCGGCTTGTTGTAGTATGGCGTTACGAGCATCGCCGCTTCTGCTCCAGCCTTTTCAACCTCTTTTGCGAGGAAAACAGCCTCTCTCGTCGAGTTCGAGCCTGCTCCTCCTATTACTGGGAGCTTGGAAACCTCCGCTACATGTCTCACTACCTCTATGTGTTCCTGATAGCTGAGTGTTGCAGCTTCTCCGGTAGTTCCAGCAGGAACTAAGGCATCTACGTGCTTTTCGAGGAACTCGAGGTTCCTCTCTATCCCCCTGTAGTCAACTTTCAGTTCCTCATCGAAGGGAGTGACGAGGGCGGGGATAACTCCTTCAAACATTTGTCAACCCTCTGTTCACTCTTCTCGTTATGTACCCCGCTACCCTATTTCTGACCTTCTTGCTCGTTATGTTCGTGAGCTCCATGACTCTCTTCTTGTTCTCATCGAAGTCACCAGTGAAAGCGTCCGGATACTTTCTGAGCAGCTCTCTCGCGATAACTTTAATGTAAGCGGGCTTTACCGTACCCATACGACCACCTCCCACCTCCATCTTGGGGAAAGCTATATATTTTTTCCTGACCATTCATCACTGTTCATCTTTCAATCTTTCACTTATCACTCTTTGGCTTTTTGGGCAAAAAGTTTATATACTTCCTCCTACATCTAGAATAAATATCTTTCGCAAGTTTAGAAAATTGCAAACCCGTATCGAGTGAAAGGAGGGTTGCATGAAACTGAAAAAACTTGGTAAAGGGTACCCATCGAAAACGGGTAACATCATTGTCCCCCTGAAAGGGGAACTGCCCCGGATTGGGGCTGAGGTCGTTAGCAGCAAAATGAAAAAGGTTGGGTTCGTTTACGACATTATCGGGCCAGTAAAATCCCCTTTTGTGGTTGTAAGACCTGAAAACAGGAGCGTTATTGAGAAGGTTGTTTTTGACGAACTTTTCGTGGTGGTGGGTTATGGCGGAGATAGAAAAGGTAAGAGAGGTAGAAAAGAAGGAAAAGGAAAGGGAAAAGGAAGTAGAAAGAAGGGAAATAGAAAGGGAAGACACGCTTGAGGTCTGTCCTGAGTGCGGAAGTCCAAGACTCATAAGAGATTACCGCAGAGGAGAGTTCATCTGTCAGGATTGCGGTCTCGTTATTGAGGATACCTACATAGATGCCGGGCCTGAGTGGAGAGCTTTTGACAGTGAGCAGAAAGAGAAAAGGAGCAGAGTTGGAGCTCCCATAACTTACACGATTCACGATAAAGGTCTCACCACTATTATAGACTGGAGCAACAAGGACTACTACGGTAAGTCGATATCTGTGAGGAACAGGGCACAGCTCTTCAGGCTCAGGAAGTGGCAGAGGAGGATAAGGATAAGCAACGCTACTGAAAGGAACCTGGCATTCGCTCTGAGCGA
>JAMOMT010000063.1 GCA_027066965.1 Archaeoglobaceae archaeon | reverse complement strand
CAGATAGCAAACACGACTTTGACCATTTATCCTAAGATAACTATCAAAACGATTTAAACAACCCCTCCACAAGCCCGGGTATGGTTAGAGTAGGGTTGTACCAAGTGGAAGACAGAGGCAGTTTGGAGGAAAATGTTTCGGCTGTAGTAGGCTGCATCAAAAGGGTCGAAAACCTCGACTTTCTATGCGTTCCGGAGTTCTTTGCCCATCCCCTCGGTTTTCTAAGGGATTTAACTGAGAAGTTCGGTAAAAAGGCCGTGGAAAAGGCTTATGAGAGAACATGGTGGGTCATCGACGAAGTGAGAGAAGCGAGCAAGAGTTTCGACGGATGCTTAATAGCCGGGACTGTCATAGAGAAATCGAACTCTAAGTATTACAACACCTGCTACATACTGAGAAGAGGAGAGGTCGTTGCGAAATATCGAAAGATAAACATAATTCAGGAGGAAGTGGAGGCGGGAATAGCTCCCGGCTCTGATGTCGTTTCTTTCAGATCCAAGGGAGTTGATGTGGGGGTGATGGTGTGTGCAGACTGCCTGAGCGATAAAGTCGTTGACTCCATTTGTAGCAAAGCGAAACTCGTTTTCCTTCCTATATCCATGACCTCTCCTGACCATCCGAGCGTCGAGGGGCACCCACTCTCGCTGAAAGCTGCAAGAAAGTACGGAGTTGTGATTGCGAAGACGTCGAGGACTGCTGTTTACAGGGGAAAGAAGTTCGGAGTTAAGAGCGCCGTAATTACTCCACAAGGCGTTCTGGCTGAAGCTATGAGTGTTGACGAACAACTCTTGATTGCATCCGTAAGACTGGACCCCGATCAATCGAAACGAGACAGTCAGAGTTGAAGTCGCCTTCAAACTTTTTCATTTCAAACTTTATTCAACCTTTTAACTTCTTAACCTCTCAATCTCGGAAAAAAGTATCTTCCTCAGCTCCTCAACGCCCTCCC
Source organism: Archaeoglobaceae archaeon (assembly GCA_027066965.1). GTDB lineage: Archaea > Halobacteriota > Archaeoglobi > Archaeoglobales > Archaeoglobaceae > WAPX01. Next base: position 2,028 of record JAMOMT010000063.1, on the reverse strand, counting down.
CTGTCGTGCAAGAAACTGCAAGCCTGTCTCTCATGTCGTGCAAATCGGCCTTGCTGTAAATCTCAATAACCGGCTTCCCGAGCTCCTTTACCTCCTCGAGCAGAGAGAGCTGCTTATCTATACTGTACCCGCAGCTCTCGGTCGGATCTATCACAAAGAGGATGCAGTCCGCCAAATGCCTGACGCATAGAACAGCCCTCTTCTCAATCTCGTTTCTCTTGTGAATTGGTCTGTCGAGCATCCCGGGAGTGTCAACAATCTGGATTTTTTTGTTCTTACCCTTCTCTTCAAACTCAACCATACCAACGTATATCTCCTTAGTCGTGAAGGGATAGCTCGCAACTTCCGGCTTGACGCTCGAGAGAGATGCAACTAAGCTCGACTTCCCGACATTCGGATAACCTGCAACAACAACTACTGGCTCATCGCGAAATACAGGTATCCTCCTCATCGCCCTCTTCGCTTCGTTCAGAAACCTGAGGTCTTTGTCTATCTGCTTGATAACTGAAGCTACTCTGCCGTACGTCTCTTTCAGTACCAACTCTGGGTTTTTGCCACCTTTAATCTGCCTTATACCCTTGGTAACTATCCTCTGAACCATCGAATCTGCCCACTTCAAAGCGGCAAGGCTCTTCCTCAGCCTCCCCAGCCCAACGGTCAGATCGACGAGCTCCCTGTAGAACTCAGGCATTGATGTGTAGCTCGGATGAGCCTTCATCACCGAGTTAAGGTGGGACGAGATAACGTTTGAAACTGTGGCGAGCTTATTTATCGTCTTCTCCCTTTTCCTGCCAGAAACTCTTGAAGCCCTCCTGAAGGCCTTGTCTAGCAACTCGTCAGCCGTAAGCACGGTAGGCAGCTTGTGAAGGATTTCCGCGTCAAAGCCCGAATCTGACTTCACTGACTCCATTGGTAGCACGAGGTTTGAGGGCAATATAAACCCTCGCTTGACAAATTCTATCAAAGCAGGTGAAGAGAGCGGAATAATGAAAAACCAAGAAAGATATTTATAGAAGCTTGAAAAACCAGCTTGGAAGGAGGAGTAAGTATGCTCGAGCTCACACAGATTCAGAAAGACATCCTCTACGCCCTAATTACGCTGTACAAAAAGAAAGGTGGAAATTCGATTAAAGGAGAGGAAATTGCCGAGCTGATAAACAGAAACCCCGGAACGGTAAGAAACCAGATGCAGGCTCTGAGGGCTCTCGGCCTCGTTGAGGGTGTTCCCGGCCCCAAAGGAGGTTACAGACCGACAGCAAAGGCTTACGAGCTCCTTTCCATAACGAAGCCAGAAGAATCAGTCAGAGTTCCAGTTATAGTAAACGGGCAGATGATAGATGCAAGCGCCGAGGAAATAAGCTTACCATCTCTCAGTCATCCAAAGGTGTGCACAGCCAGAGTGAGACTTGTTGGAGATATAAGGAACATAGAGCCAGGAGACGAAGTAATCATAGGCCCAACACCCGTTAACGAGTTGATGGTCTGGGGAAAGGTCACAGGTAGAGATGACACGACTAATTCTGTTCTGATAAGTATAGAGAAAATCTTTGCGCTGCCAAAGGATACGGTGGAGGATCACATGTCCTCGCCTATAATAACTGTTAATGCAGAACAGAGCGTCAAAGAGGCTGCTAAGGTGCTCGCCGAGAACGAGATACACTGCGCTCCCGTAAAGAAAGGTGACTCCTTCGTGGGGATACTCTGTCTGCTCCAGATTGCAAGGGCTCTCGCAGAGGACAGACTTGACGCACCTGTCAGAGAGTACATGATACCAAAAGTCGTCTTCGTTGAAAAAACGACAAGGATAAGAGAAGCTATGAGGATAATGAGAGATGAAAACATTAGGATTCTCGTCGTTACCGACTCCGGAGAACCAGTCGGGGTTATAACAGCACACAGGATACTGACCGAGCTCGGACCCGAACAGGTAAAGAAGAAGTGACAAACAGGGCAATGCTAACCCTGACTTTTGAGTCCTCAAGAATTTTTGCTGGCATCAGCAATTGCATCATGCTGCATCCTGCAAAC
>JAMOMT010000062.1 GCA_027066965.1 Archaeoglobaceae archaeon | reverse complement strand
AAAAAACTTCAAACTGCTAACAAGAAATGCCAAGCACTTCAAAAAGCTTGAGAGATTTGGATTGAAGTTTTACGAGGATAATTAGACTGGAAACAGAGTTCAAAGAGATGGAAATAGTATTTCGAAGTTTTAAAGATTGAAGAGATTTAGGGAAGCTCACAGTGAAACCGTTAAACAACCGTTAAAAGTTCTGAAAACCACCAGCAACAGTAACAAATACGGGATATTCAAAAGCTGTTCGACTAAACCGCAAGGCTTATTTACCCTTATTGATAATCTTTTGTTGGGGTGCCATCGTATTGGTAACAGCCTTCCCGCCGTCACCGCCATAGCGTTTTTAACGGCACCCCCTCTAATGTGCTTATGCCACCTGTATCTGTCGTGCCTGTCACTCCCACGTCCAAACCCCTGCAGGAAAGGTACAGCAGGGTTCTTGCGGTTCTGGGGGAGGAGGGGTTAAATAGAGTTAGAAGTTCTTCTGTTCTCGTCGTCGGGGCTGGAGGGCTTGGAAGTGCAGTTATAGCTTACTTAGCCGGAGTGGGAGTTGGTAAACTTGGAATAGCTGACGAAGATGCCGTTGAAGTTCACAACCTCGACAGGCAAGTAATACACGCGGGAAACGTTGGGATGAATAAGGCTGAATCGGCAAAACTCTTCGTGGAAAAGCTAAATCCGGACGTTGAGGTCGTTACTTTTGGAAACATCAGTAGGGAGGACAAAAAGGTCGTGAAAGAGTTCGATGTCGTCGTGAGCTGCGTTGACACTTTTGCTTCGAGGTATATTCTCAACGAGCTTTGCATAAAGGAGAAGAAGCCGATGGTTCACGGAGCCATAGCAGGTTTCGAGGGTGAGCTGATGGTGTTCGACTTTAGAGAGGATTGCCCGTGTTACAGGTGCGTTTACCCGGGAAATTACGAGGAGAGAGAGTTTCCGGTCGTTCCTCCAGTTGCTGGAGCTGTGGGGTGTATGCAGGCAACAGAAACTGTAAAGCTAATATGCGGTTACGAGGTAACAAAAGACCTCTTGAGAATCGACTTCAGGTACATGGAGTTCTTGAAAGTCAAGGTTTCAAAGAGAGAAGATTGCCCCGCGTGTTCCCGCGTTTTAGATTTTTGAGCATTTCTGAGCTTGTTGGGAGCTCTTACGATTGCTGTCTGGTTTTACGCTTGCACAAAGATCAGAGTTGCATAACTCCAAAAAACTTAAACTTCAGTGCATAGGAGCTCTTCAACTATCGCTTTCGCCTCCTCAAAAACTTCCTCAAAACCCCTGCTCGCGTCTATAACCCTTACTCTCTCATCTTTTTCGGCTACTTCAAGGAACTTCTCCCTCACCTTTTTTAGGTACTCTAACCTTTCGAACCTGTTTGCTTTGCCCCTCTTCTTAATTCTCTCCACGCAAACTTCAGGCTCGCAGTCGAGGAGCAAAACCACATCGGGCTTTGGAGCTATCTCCTCGTTCCTCCTCCTTATCTCCTCCACGTCAATGCCTCTCGCTCCCTGATAAGCCATCGTCGAGTAGTAGTACCTGTCCATGATTACGATAGCTTCCCTCCTTAGGGCAGGGAGAATTTTGCTCCTCACATTTTCCTCCCTATCCTTCAGAAACAACTCCAGCTCTTCTCTAGCGTCGAGCTCTCTATCGTAGCTTTCTCTTATCTTTCTCCCCCACTCGCTGTCTCCCGGCTCCTTAATTACCTCGACTTCATGGCCCTTGCTTTCGAGCCACTCTTTCAGCTTTCTAGCGAGAGTTGTCTTCCCTGCCCCATCTATGCCCTCTATGGCTATCAGCATTCTTAGCCTGCACGGCCCTCCACTTTTTGACTTTTCCGTTTTGGCTCTAGTTTGAAGGTACCAAAAAGTTATAATGCTAACCGGAATGTGTGTAGAGAGCCATGTCCTCTGTCACTTCATCCAAATCACAAGGAAAGTCCCAAGCCACAGATGGGTGGCTGATAATTACCGAAAAGCACAACACTGCGAAGAGGATAGCCTCCATACTATTCAAAGACGTAAAGGTCGAAAAGAAGTACGGGGTAACTTATTACTGCTCTCCCTCTAACAACGCGTATGTTTTAGGCCTTAAAGGCCACATAGTCGAACTCGACTTTCCGAAGGAGTATAATAACTGGAAGAAAGTGCCTCTAAGAGATTTGCTGAGAGCTGAACTCGTCAAAGAAGTGAAGGAAAAAGCAATAGTAAAGCTCCTCAAAGAAATAGGCAAGAAAGTTGGAAGGGTGACTGTAGCAACGGACTACGACAGAGAGGGCGAGCTGATAGGAGTTGAGGCCCTTGAGATAGTCAGAAGCGTTAACCCCGACGTGAAGGTCGATAGGGCTAAATACAGCGCGATAACGCCTGCAGACATAAAAAAGGCTTTTTCTAACCTGACAGAGGTCGACTTAAACCTCGCAAAGTCGGCTGAGGCGAGGCAGAAGATAGATCTGATATGGGGGGCAGCTTTAACGAGGCTGATCTCCCTGTCCTCTGGAAGAATGGGCAAGGATTTCCTCAGCGTTGGAAGAGTGCAATCCCCCACTCTCAGACTCATAGTCGAGAGGGAGAGGGAAATAGAGCAGTTCAAGCCCACGCCGTACTGGGAGATATACGCCACTTTCTGCTGCGAAGACGGCTGTTTTGTCGCAAAACACGAGAAGAGGTTCGAGAAGAAGGAGGAGGCTGAGAAAGCCTTCAAAGCCATAGGCAGCGAGGGGATTGTAAAGTCCTTCGAGAGGAAGCAGAAAGCTGAGGCTAAGCCCACTCCATTCAACACGACCGAGTTCCTGAGAGAAGCGTCTCGCTTCATGAGCCCTGCAAAGGCCATGAGCATAGCGGAGAACCTGTACATGGAGGGATACATCTCCTACCCGAGAACTGACAACACAGTTTATCCCCCAACACTCAACCTCAAAGCTATAGTGAGCATGTTCCTCGAGTCCGAATTTAGGAGAGAAGCCGAGATGGTTCTTTCAGGTGAGATGAAGCCTTCGAA
>JAMOMT010000061.1 GCA_027066965.1 Archaeoglobaceae archaeon | reverse complement strand
CCTTTCCTTCCTTTTTGAGCTTGTTAGCGAGCTCTTTGGCGTTGTCAACGAGCAGCATCTGGTGGTTCGAGTTGTACGCTTGGGCGACGTATATGTTTTTGAGAACCTCTTGAGGGTCAAGCCCTCTACCCTCGGCCATCTGTATTATTCTTTCCGGCCTAAACGTGTTCTCCGTGTCTATAACGATTACGGCTCCTTCGAGTCCCCCCTCTTCTTTCGGTAGCTGGACGTTTACGGCAAGCTGGTGGCAAACTTGGGTTTTTCCACTTCCGAACTCTCCGAAAAACTCTGTTATCGACTGAGTTTCAACTCCTCCTCCAAGCAGCTCGTCAAAAGCCTTGCTGCCGGTGGTGATCTTTCCTATTTTCTTCCTCCTCTCCAGAACCTTGTCTCCGCTCTCGAACCCTCCTACTGAGGCGAGCTTTCTCGCTGCTGCAATTATCTTCGCTGCAGTTGACTCGCTGAGAGATAATCCTTCGATTGACGCGAGTTCTGAAGGTGAGGCTACTGCAACTGCTTCTACCGTCGTGTATCCAGCTTCTCTGAGCTTTTCGGCTATTGCCGGACCAACGTGTGGAATATCCTCAAGGTCAATATGCTTGAGTTCGCTCCTTTCCTCTTCCCTATCGTTTTTATCGTTCCTCTTCTCGGACACGATCTATCACCCTGAACTTGTCCGTTTGTCCGGATGGTTTAAAAAAGTTAAAGAAGTTTTTGCACTTTTGTCGGTAGTGTTAATCTTGGCAGTTCTGACTCATCTGAGAGTGAAGCTGGCATGGGGTTTATTCGAAAACCCAGTCGTGATACTTTTGCTTGCCCTGATGTTTGATCTGATTTTGGGAGAGCCACCCGAAAGACTCCACCCAGTTGTGTGGTTCGGAAAACTCGTGTCCTCTCTCGAAAGGCTAAACTCGGGATCTTGGCTGAAGAGATTCCTCTCAGGCACACTTACGACTCTCTTCGCCATTTTCGCTGCAGTTTTACTTTCTACTATTCCAGAGACTCTTCCCTTTCCCTTTAAAACTGTTGCGTATGTCTACCTCCTGAAGTCGAGTTTTTCGATGAGGGCTATGATCGAGCATGTTGAGGAAATAGTGGATTCGGACTTCGCACCCTCGAAAGTTCAGATGGTCGTGAGCAGGAACGCGAAAAAGCTCGGTTACTGGATGAGATGCTCAGCCGTAATCGAGTCTCTGGCCGAAAACTTCGTGGATTCAGTTCTTTCTCCTCTCTTTTACTACACACTTTTAGGGTTGACAGGAGCCCTCGTTTACAGAGCTGTGAACACGTGTGACGCTATGCTTGGTTACAAGGACGAGGAACGCTTCTGGTTTGGAAAGTTCGCTGCGAGACTCGACGACCTCCTGAACTTTGTGCCTGCAAGGCTTTCAGTCGTACTGACTGCTTTGGTAAGCGGGGAGTTGAGAGTTCTTAGGGCTCTGAGGGAGGGTATTGCTGAGAAGGTCAACGGGTGTTCGATGGTAGCATTTGCCTACGCACTGAACCTGAGACTCGAGAAACCTGGATACTACATTTTGAACGAAAGAGGAAGGTTGCCTAAGAAAGTTGACGTATTTGAAGCTGAAAAGCTGTTCGTGAGGTTATCTTTGGCATCTTTTGTAATTTCGGCTGTTGTGCTCGCATGGATTTAAAATTACTTCTCCCTACTTCCGGAAATAAGTAAAAATTAAAATAATGGTAAATAAAAAATCTCAATATATTTTCTTTATTTCAATGTTAGCGTAACTTATAGTCTTCACGGAAACTTTCCAGACCCCGTTTTCCGGTTTAACTACGACGAACTCGTAAGTCTTCCCCTCGCTGGAGGCGGTGTAACCTGCCGTCTTTTCGTATACCGCGTACGGCTTTATAGGTACGGGGAAGCTGGGTTTCACTCTGGAAACGTATACTGATTCGGTCACACTCTCAGGTTTTACTATTTTTCCGTCTGGAGAAATCAGCCGGACTTCTGAGTATGTGCCAGCGTCGTTAACAGTGACCTTTACTTTAAGTTCGCTCAGGTTGCTCACGTTTATCTCTCTGACGTAAGCTGTTTTCGGTGGTGTGACCACAGTCATCGTCACATACACTTTCTGATTGTAGTCCTCGAGGTTAGTGTCGTTTATGTTTAGATCTATTCTTCCAGAAAATCTTCCTTCTTCCAGCCCCTTCAGCGTTACGTTGACAACGACTGTTGAATTCGGGGGAATCAGCTTCGGAGCGTTGATACTGACCATATCCTTGGTTAGCGGTTTGGTGTAGTCCGAAACGAAGTACTCCGGGGACTCGAGAACAGGGTTCATGGAGTAGCACTTTCTTCCCGAATTCTTTACGTATATCTTCAACGTTTTGTTCTTACCCTTCAGAACCGTCGTAGAGAGGTAAGTTGGGTAAACTACCACATCTGGTGGCTTCCTTACTTCCAAGTTGATGCTTACAGTGTAGAGGTACTTGGGCGTGAAGGGTGTGTAGGGACTGTACGGCAGGTTTACAGTATCGTTCGTCAGAGCGATCAGGCAGAAGTAGTTTCCGTTCGAAGTGTTGTTTGGAACGGACAGTTTCAAGTCAATTTCGGTCTTTTCGCTAGGCTCGAGCTTGACGCTCTTCGGGCTTATTCTAACCCAGCTCTCTGGCATCGGCATGTTGCCAGTCATGATGAAATAATAGTTCGACTGGACGATTCTGGGTTTCACGATCGCTGTCGTGTTGCCGACGTTTTTTATGGTCACTTTAACCTCGACATCGCTTCCGGGTTTTACTGTTCTGAACACAGCTCTCGGGTAAACGTAAAGTCTGTGCAACGGAGCTTTCGGGAACTTTCCAGAAGAGTTAAGTGAATTAAGGGATTTAGCCAGCGGAGGCTGGCTAGTTACCTGTAGTGTTGTTACCTGCAGTGCTACTGCCACAACAACGCTTGCTAGCAATAGCATTGCGGCTACAAAAACAACCTTTCTCGAAGTCATGTACTCTGACTTACCGGTCAAAACATAAAATTTTCGAAACCTTGAACGAGCTGATAGTTAAAATTTAAACTACA
>JAMOMT010000060.1 GCA_027066965.1 Archaeoglobaceae archaeon | reverse complement strand
TCGGTCCCGTCAGGGTTGGGGACGTGCTCATGATCAAGGAGACCGCGAGAGAAGCAAAGAAGCTGCTCGTAAGGTGATTGCTATGGAGAAGAGGATATGTTCCTTCTGCGGGAACGAAATAGAAGTGGGGACTGGAAAGATGTATGTCAGGAGAGACGGAAAAGTGCTGTACTTCTGTTCCCGCAAGTGTGAGAAAAACATGCTCGAGCTGAAGAGAAACCCGAGGAAGCTCAAGTGGACTAAGTACTACCAGAAGCAGTGAGGGTTGCCTATGGAGAGGACTTTCGTCATGGTAAAACCAGACGGCGTGCAGAGGGGCTTGGTTGGAGAGGTAATTTCGAGGCTCGAGAAGAAGGGTTTGAAGATAGTCGCAATGAAGATGCTCTGGATTCAGGAGGAACTCGCGAGAGAGCACTACGCAGAGCACGCTGAAAAACCCTTCTTCCAGGCTCTCGTGGACTATATAACTTCTGGTCCTGTTGTTGCCATGGTCGTGGAAGGTAAAGAAGCTGTAAAAGTCGTCAGGACTCTCGTGGGTGCAACGAACCCAGTGGAGGCTTCTCCCGGAACGATCAGGGGAGACTTTGGAATGGATATCGGAAGGAACGTAGTTCACGCTTCAGACTCCCTCGAATCAGCTGAAAGGGAGATTTCTCTCTTCTTCGACGCTGACGAGATAGTCGAGTACTCCAAGTCCGGAGAAGAGTGGCTCTACGAGTAAATTACTTTTCTTTTTAACCCTCCGCCCCATCCCTATTTGAATTTGATTTCAGGTGGTACGATGGCCAAAAAAAGCAAGAAAAAGAAAAGCGAAGATCAGAAAAAACTCAGAACGCCGATAGTCTCTGTTCTCGGCCACGTAGATCACGGCAAAACGACATTACTTGACAAGATAAGGAAGACGAGGGTCACAGCCAAGGAGGCCGGAGGTATAACTCAACACATAGGCGCCACTGAGGTACCCATAGACGTTATAAAGGAAATTTGCAGGGACATCTGGAAAGTAAAGGTAACGATACCTGGTCTGCTTTTCATAGATACCCCTGGTCACAAGGCCTTTACGAACCTTAGGAGGAGGGGCGGAGCCTTAGCGGACCTTGCAATTTTGATAGTGGACATAAACGAGGGGTTCAAGGAACAGACGAACGAAGCAATCTCAATCCTCAAGACGTTCAAAACTCCCTTCGTCGTAGCGGCTAACAAGATAGACAGAATTCCCGGCTGGCAGAAGTATGAAAACATGCCGTTCATCAAAACTTTCTCCAAACAGGATGAGGTCGTCAAGAGAAGACTCGAAAACAGAATATACGAGCTGATAGCGAAGCTCTACGAGTTCGGGTTTAACGCGGAGAGGTTCGACAGGGTAAGTGACTTCACGAGGACCGTTGCCATAGTACCAATATCTGCAATTACGGGGGAAGGGTTACCAGAGCTGCTAATGCTCCTAGTTGGGCTGGCCCAGAAGTACCTCGAGGAAAACTTAAAGCTGCACGTTGAAGGTAAGGCGAAGGGTACGATACTCGAGGTAAAGGAGGAGAAGGGGTTAGGTATAACGTGTGATGTCATCCTCTACGATGGCACGCTCAGAGTGGGAGACACAATAGCGATAGCAGGGAAAGACGACATAATAGTCACGAAAGTCAGAGGGATACTCAAGCCGAGGCCAGCACAGGAGATGAGAGTGGAGAGCAAGTTCAGAGGAGTTAAGGAAGTAACGGCCGCTGCAGGAATAAAGCTCGTCGCTCCAAATTTAGAGGGCGTAGTTGCCGGCAGCGAATTTGAAGCTGTAGAGAGCGAAGAGGACATAGAGAAGTTCAGGGAAAGGATAAGGAGGGAATACGAGGAACTGACTATAAGGACAGACGAGGAGGGGGTCGTTCTAAAAACAGATACTCTTGGCTCTCTCGAAGCCTTGATAAACGAGCTGAGAGAGCATAGAATTCCGATAAAGAAGGCAGAGGTTGGGGACATAGACAAGAGGGACGTTGTTGAGGCTTCCGCAAACAAGGACGAGCTGAACAGGGTAATAGTTGGCTTTAACGTCAAAACCCTGCCGGGAGTTGAGGAGGAGGCAGAAAAGTACGGAGTTATCCTGTTCATAGATAGTGTGATTTACTCCCTAATTGACAGGGTAACCGAGTGGAGAGAGAAGCTCAGGCTCGAAAGGGAAAGGCAAAAGGTCGAAGCCCTTATAATGCCCGGGAAAGTCAAGCTTCTGAAGAACTATATATTCAGGAGGAGTAAGCCCGCTGTTATCGGAGCGAGGATAGTTGCGGGAGAGGTAAAGAAGGGAGTTAGGCTAATAAAGCCCGACGGAACTGTGGTCGGAACGATTAGAAGCATGAAAAAAGAGGATAACTTCCTGAACGTGGCGAGCGAGGGAGAGGAGCTTGCAATAGCGATTGATGGAGCAGTAATCGGAAGGAACCTTGAGGGTGACGAGGTTCTCTACGTTGATGTGCCTGAGAGGCACGCGAAGACGATAAAGAGAGATTTGTACGACTCTTTGAGCGAGGAGACGAAGAAGGCTCTGGACGAGCTCATGGAGATCAAGAGAAAGGAGAAGCCGCTCTGGGGACTCTGAACTCGAAAGAGAAAAGAGTTGCACAACAGATGTCCGATTAAACCGATAAAAAGTAAAACGTTATACGCAACCGCGCTAACAAGGTTTTATGTCCCTCACCTTCCGTGAGTTTGCCCAGTTCTGCGACGTTTTAGAGAAGATATCCTCGACTCTCGAAATGACTGCAAAGATTGCTGGATTTTTAAGAAAGGTCGAGGACGACAGAGACCTTTACGATGTCGTTCTCTTTCTAACGGGAAAGGTCTACCCACCCTGGGACGAGAGAGAGCTCGGAGTTGGGGTTGGGTTGGTTTACGAGGCTCTAAAGCTGGCGACGGGAACTGAGAGGTCCAAGGTGGAGGAACTTCTCAGAGAAACCGGGGACCTCGGAAAAGCAGCTGAGATTCTGATAAGGAGTAAAAGGCAGCTGACACTCTTTCAGGAGGAGCTTACGATAAGAAAGGTGAGGGAAGTTTTCGACACTATGAGCTCCCTAACGGGAGAGGGAAGCCAGAAGAGGAAGGTAAGACTTTT
>JAMOMT010000059.1 GCA_027066965.1 Archaeoglobaceae archaeon | reverse complement strand
GGACTCTGGAGGAGGGATCAGGTGTTTTTACAGATTGGAGATAACTGCGATGTTTCCTCGTTCGGAGACGTTATGGAGGTATTCGAGAATACGAGGAATAAGTACGGACTGGACGATGTGAAAATGGAGGGATTTTACAGCGTGGTCGAGGGTGGGGAAAGAGGGAGAGAGTACACGCAGAATGAGATGGCCGCAAGGTTTCTCGCCTTCGAGCTGAGAGATGATGCTTTCAGAACTGACATGCTAAGGAGGCTGGTTGGGATGAGCGAAGAGAGATCTGCGGACTTGCTCAGAGAGAAAGCGCACGAGCTGTTTATGGAGAAGATTTTTCTTTAAATATTTAATCTGCATCCATTGGAAATTCTACTTCATAATGGTCGGCTTTCCACTTATCAGTGTTGAACTATCGTGATTTCCTCAAATTCGGAGCTTTCCTTTTTGAGTTTTTCCAGTAGTCCGCTACGACACCCAAGCAATTCGCTTTCATCCCCTATTACAACTTCCACAAGGTGTATATAATTGAGTTTTCTCCTAAAGCTTGTGGAACAGAAAGTCAGGAATTTTATTTAGATCAGATATTTTTTGGTAACCTTTATGCACTTCAGCCTGAATGACAACACCATCAGGAAGTGCCAAGCTCACATATCCGTTTTTCCCAGAACTTTCTGAACTGATGGTAGAATTCGTACGCAAACGGCCTTTCCTGTATTTTTTGTTCCTGCAATTTCTCTTTCAGTTCTCCGGAGACTTCATCAAATTTTAACCTAGATAGATCAGTAAACCGACGATCCATTCGTTCCAGGCATAATTTAATTAAAAAATTATAAATTACTTTTGTCTTCATCGGCTGCTTCATTCAACTTTCTTCTTTCTTCGTTTTTGAGCACAAAATTAACTAATGAATCTAAATTATAAATTACTTTACAAAATTTGGAAAATCTTAAAAAATCACTCAAACTCAATCGTAGCGGGAGGCTTTGGTGTCACATCGTAAACGACTCTTGCTACTTCAGGAATCTCGCCGGTTATCCTCAGGGCTATCTTCCTGAGTTTCTCGTGCTCTATTTTTATTGGATCAGCAGTCATGCCGTCCCTCGAACCAACAGCCCTTATAGCAATTATGTAGCCGTAAACCCTGAGATCACCCTTTACACCAGTAGCTTTACCTATAAGGGCTGCGAAAGCTTGCCACTTGTCGTAGTCCTTTAGCTCCTCCTCGACTATCGCGTTCGCCTTTCTAACAACCTCAACTTTCTCAGGTGTCACTTCCCCACAAATCCTAACAGCCAAACCCGGCCCGGGGAAAGGCATTCTCTCGGATATCTCAGGAGGTAAGCCGAGGTACCTTGCTACCTCTCTCACCTCGTCCTTGTATAGCTCCCTTATTGGTTCTATGACATCCTTGAACTTGTACTTGAGCGGAAAACCGCCGACGTTGTGGTGGCTCTTTATTCCACCCATGCTCTCTATTACGTCGGGATAAATCGTACCTTGAATTAAGTAGTCCGCTTTCTTTTCCTCAGCGACTCTCTCGAAAACCCTGACGAAGAGTTCTCCAACGATCTTCCTCTTCTTCTCCGGATCAGTAACGCCCTTTAACGCTGAAAGGAACTCGTCCTTTGCATCCACGAAAACGAGGTTCATGTCCTTGAATATCTCCTTAATTCTCTCCGGCTCTCCAAGTCTCATCAACCCAGTATCGACGAAAACGGGGATGAGCCTGTCACCTATCGCCTTATGAGCGAGAACAGCACAGACCGAACTATCCACACCACCCGACAGAGCTATTATCGCCTTTCCGTCCTTAACCTTCTCCCTAATCTCCTTTATCGCACTCTCAACGAACTTCTCGACGTTAACCATGGTCGAGAGTTTTGGTGGACAGTAATAAATCGTTTTCCAGGACTGTGCAAGTTACACGGGTTGCGTTGTTTAAAGTTTGAACTGTTACTAAACATTTCTTAAATCAACCACCGCCATCCGGGCTTAAGGATTAGACGTCTACTGAGCAATTTATCTACGATTGATTCGGCTATTCTATCCTCTTGAAGACAAACTCGCACAGCTCGTCTCCAGTCCCCCAGCACTTTACCTCCCTAACCTCATAGAGTTTTCCGGCAGACCTCGAGAGAAAACCTGCAATAATACCTTCGTCAAATTTGCAGTAAGTCTGCCCTATTTCCGGCAAACCGCTGCAGAAGTAGCACTCTTCCACGTCAAAAACATTTCCAGAATAGCTCGTCTCGCCAAGCCCGAGGTCCTCCCATATCTCGGCAAGATCCTCAATGCCTGCGCCTTCCCAGCCGAGTCTGTAACCAACTTCGTAGCCCGCTCTCTTAAAGAGGTGCGGAGAAACCCTGAGCATCGCGTAGCCAAGCAGCCTAACGGTGTTCCTGAAAACTTCAGCTCTCTCTCCGCTTCTAGCAGCTTTCTCAATCTCCCCAACTATGATTTCTCCAACGTTTCCGTTTGGGATTGACAGAGAGTAGTACTTCCTTATGAAGTTCTTAACCCTCTCTTCTCTCGAAACTCTCACAAGCCCCTCTCTCTGAAGCCTATCTATGTGGTGAGAGACAGTTGCCTTAGATATTCCAAGCTCGGCAGAAAGGTCTGTAACAGTCATGTCTCGATTCGCGAGGAGTTCAAGTATTTTATCCCGCATAATTACCACTTTGCTCAGGTAAGCTTTAAGTCTTCTTACTTCATGCTACTGCTCAGGCGGTACTGCACTCTGCTATCGCGCAAAGTTTTCGCAGGTTTACGCACTAATTCGATTTAAACATTATGGTTTTGAAAATCGTCTAACAAAGAATAAACCTTCCTAACGAGACTACTTCAGAACTCTTCCCGTGACCTCGTACCACACCCACAGGTCAAGCTCTGCAAGAGAGACATTTCTCTTTTCGGCCTCTCTCCTCAGGACGTTTTCGAGCTCAACGTACCTCCTCGGAGTCACGCTTTTCAGATGATTCGTTAGACCTTCCTTACACATCCACTTCAGCACGTGCCTGTCTATTATGGCGACATCTCTTCTCCCAACGTTCCTCAAAAAGTGACTCGCTTCCTTGTATCCGAGACCCTTTATCCCCCTTACGAGGATCTCTCTCGCTCTGAAAGAGGGAGTTTTCATT
>JAMOMT010000058.1 GCA_027066965.1 Archaeoglobaceae archaeon | reverse complement strand
CGAACGAGACGAGGTTCTACCTAATAAGGAAGAGGGGGAGCGGGAAGAGAGAGGGAGGAATTACCTCTCTATTCTTTGGAGTTGAAGACAGGCCGGGAGCTTTGAAGGATGTGCTTGAAGTATTTTATAGGAGGGGAATAAACCTGAGAAAACTCGAGTCGAGGCCAGCCAAGACTGGGTTGGGAGATTACGTCTTCTTCGTCGAGGTGGAGAAGAACCTTGGAGAGGAGGACTTGAGGGAGCTGAGGGAGGTTACCACGTTCTATCACGTTGTTGGGGTTTTTGATAGTGTGGAGAGGCTTGATGTGTGGGGTTGACGTTGGAGTTGATATGGATTGGTTACAAAGCTTTTTTATGTTTTAACTCTCGACAGAAAGTATGGGTAAAGTTGTGCAGATAGAAGTTTCTGAGTGGGTGGATGAGGATAAACTCATTGATGCCATAGCAAGAGCGATAAGTCAGGTTTTGTCAAGAAGGGAGCTGTCAGCTGAGGATATTAGAAAAATACTAAATATAAAATCTGAAGATTTGACTGAAGAACTGAAAGTAATCTCCGTGGAAAAATTTAGGGTAGTATTCTGGCTTTTCTCAGCTCTTCGATTATTTTGCTTAACTTATCTTCGTACTCTTTCTGCCATCCCTGAACAGGAAACGGCAAAGGTGCTTCATCGTCGAGTGTAACAACAATTATTCCACCTCTCCCATTCGACTTCAAACTTTCTATTACTTTGGACAAGTCTGATATATTGACTTTAATTGCATTGCTAAACACTCCAACTTTGTTTAATTCATCAAAAACTCTTTTTATAACAACTATGACTACCAGTATCTTCTTTCCTGTGTTTTTGTTACGGAACCAGCACGTCTTTAGCCTGTCAATGCAGTATTCGAGATAGTTTGGATAATTTCCTACGGTTCCGTTTTCGTTTACTATTGTTTTAGCATCATCTACAGTAACTCCGGGTATCGTTATTAAGTCGTCGAGAAAACAACCAACACACTGGAAAAAGTCTAAAAACTTGTTTCTGCTCAAACCAGAGTAGTTCCTTGCGAAAGCCTGATATGTGTGGTTAAACAAGTTCCCTGTTCCAAAGTAAAAGAAGTTGCCACTTTCTGGTGCTTCATAGATAAACAGCCTCTTTCAAGACTTTATCCCTTATTTCCTCCCTCACAGCATCGTAAGGGACAATGTCAACACTGATACCGAGCTCCTCCTCAAGGAATATAGAAAGTCCGACAAATTCAAACAGAGTGGCGTTTTCGTGGAATTTCACGAGTACGTCAACGTCACTACCCTCTCTCTGCTCACCACGTGCATAAGAGCCGAAGACACCTATAATCTCAGCCTTGTACTTCCCTCAAGTCTTTCATTTTCTCCCCCGGATTTTAGTTTATGTCATTGCTAGCCCTTGAAAACTTTTCTGACCTCGTACACAACAACTCCACCATACCTGTAAACGACCCTCAGCCAGCTGCAGTTCCTTAGCCCAATCGACTGGTATCTTCTCCTCTCCACTTTCCCGACGAAAATGTACTTCACTTTGTACTTCTCCACCAAGCTTCTCGAACCGTTTGTGTAGATCGAGTTGACGTCCTTAACTCTCTCCTCGACGGCCTTCCAGCCTCTGCCCCACATCACCTCGTGAGTTTCCCACCCTATCACCGTCGGCAGACCCGTGAACGTGGAGACTCTCGAGGAATAAGTGTAGGCTATTCCGGGAGCTTCCAACACCACTCCACTCCTGTTGTCGAGCCACTTTATCGCCCTGTATTCCGAAGGCATGCTCTCCTCAAGCCACTTCATCCCATCGAGCGTAAGACCACTAGTTTTTCCCATCAGGGTGTTGTTGGGCATCGAAACCATCGTGGCAATGGGATGTATCATGGAAAGTGCTACCAGAACCAGAAGCAGTGTTATCGCCTTGCGTCCGAACTTTCTCGCAAAGCAAGCTACGGATACGCCCCAGAGAACCCAAACATCTAGGTAAATCTTCATCACTGTGTTCATCCTTTCGTAAGGTTTACCCATCGCATCGTTTACGTAGAACAACTCGCAGAACAGGACGAGAGCGATCGCTATCGTTGCCAGCACTTTTGAATATACTTCTAGCCTTTCTCCTTCAGACAGGTGAAAGAGCAGAAGTATCAGAATTGCAGCTAGAAACAGGAGCTGCATCCCGATCAAAAAGCCTACAACAAGTGTAACGCCAAGAAGTACCGGAAAAAACTTCGGTCTGAGTTTAGCCGAGTAAACAAGAGACGCAAAAGTGAACACGGCAAAGATCTGCAGGAACCCCAGCAAGCTGGTTCTCTCACTCACAAGCCCAATCACCCCCTTAGATACCAACACAGCAAAAGTCAGAGCTATTAGACCTGTGGCCATTACTATTACTCTTTTGTCTCTGGTGGACATGTAGAGTGTAGCAATAAACAGCAGGAAGTAAGCTGGAAAGTCCCATACGTTTATGCCTGCAGAAAACAGGGAGAACAGCAGGATAGCGATGGTTGTGAAAGAGCTGAACCTCTTGTAGAGAGCGAAGCACGCCAAAATAAATGCCAACTGAAACGGAATTGACATGTAGTGCGCGTGCAAATCCACTTGTAAAAACGTGAAGAATGGGTAGAACACTATAACGTGTGGAATCACCCAGTTCGCGGCGTAGAAGTTGAAGGACTTGAGCCAGTGTAGAAAGCTCCCGTGGAACGGCTTGTAGTTGAATATCTGCTGTCCTATTAGGTATGCGAGCAGCTGGAGGAAGCCAGACATAAATCCCATGAAGCAAGTCAGTACGACTGTTAGCGCTCCATGTAGTTTTTTGCCTGTCAAATTGTAGCCAAGGCCGAACGCAGTCTGCACGGCCATGGAGAAGAACGTGGCTATTGCGAGGTTGTACCCAACCTCAGGCCTAACTCCGGAAACATCTATGAGAATCGAAGCGATCAAATGTCCGAAGTAGTAGTAGGACAGGGACTTCTCGGCAAACCATGGATCGTAGGGTGGCAAAGTTTTCGATCTCAAAATCGTTTTGATTATCGCGAAGTCCATGAAATCTTCAGAATAGGCGAAGTAGATCTGTGGCTTGTGAGCTATGTAACAGAGAGATAACGCATAAGTTAGGACAAAAATTAGCTCTTGCATAACGATTTCTCTTGTAC
>JAMOMT010000057.1 GCA_027066965.1 Archaeoglobaceae archaeon | reverse complement strand
ACGACAGGAGGTGAGGTCGTGGAGACCGTGGAGGCGTACGGAAGGTTTTACGCATGTGGTGAACTTTACGAGGGTTTTTTCGAGCTGAGCGACGGAGTGATCGACTTCGAAGGACTGAAGTTCAGGCTCGATGCCGTGAAGTTTCTTCCACCAACCAAACCGGAAAAGATTGTGTGCGTTGGTCTGAACTACATCGATCATGCGAAAGAATTGAAAATGGAGATTCCAGACGAGCCCGTGATCTTCCTCAAACCGCCTTCTTCTCTCGTTGGTCACGAGGACAGTGTGATAATCCCGGATTTACCGCCAGAGCTGAGTAGGGTTGACTACGAGGGGGAGCTCGCGTTCATCGTCGCAAAGAAGTGCAAAAACGTACCCTCAGACGAGTTCGAGGAGTACATCTTGGGGTACTGCTGCTTCAACGACGTTACGGCGAGAGACTTGCAGAGAAAGGACGGACAGTGGACGAGGGCGAAGAGCTTCGACACGTTCGCCTGCATTGGTCCATATGCGGTAAAACTCGACTCAAAACCCGAAGATCTGAAAATAAGGACGAGACTGAACGGAAGAGTGGTCCAGGATTCGAGCACTTCAAACCTGATTTTCGGAGTTGGGGAGCTTCTTGAGTTTATATCAGGAGTTATGACGCTGAAAAGGGGAGATATAGTCGCAACCGGCACTCCAGCGGGAGTCGGGAGAGTTAGCAGAGGAGACATTGTCGAGGTCGAAATAGAGAAAATCGGAACTCTAAAGAATATTTTTATTTAAACTTTTCTTAACTCTAGTTCAGAATTCCAGCACTGCACGCATCTCTTACCACAATACAGACCATGATTGAAATGATATTATTGAATCCCAAGAGTTATCAGGAAAACAGCATTTCAGCTAACAATTCTCATCTCGTTTAGAAAATTTAATATTGATAGTTTGTCGAGATGTGGACGTGTCAATTGAAACCTGGATAAAACTGCTACCAGTATCCTTTGTCACCTCGATGCTCGTGGAAGTTCTAACGGCATACGTCATCGCCTCGACTATAGACGCTAACAGGGGAAAGATTTGCAAGGCCGTCGCTGTTGCCGTTCTGATATCCTACACGCTTATACCGATTGCAGCGCTCTCTTACCCGAACGTAGATCCCGTCTCCTTCTTCTTCGTAATGCTACTACCCGAAATACTATTTGAGAGCGCTATAATATCGTTCGTTGGAGAAATAGATGCTGTGAGAGCTGCGGGAGTAAGCTCGGTAGCGAACTTTTTCACTTTCCTCGCACTCGCCTCCGTAGCTAGGCTAATGGGGTTCTGATGTTTCTAACTCCTTCAGTTCTCTAATGCCCGCGAGATCTTTTGGCTTAAATATGGGGCAAAGCTTGCATACGTCGCACCCCGGATACGTCTTGCCCGTTCTTGGAAAGCTAACTCCCCCGTATTCGAGAGTTCTCTCGAGCATTCTCTCAACGAAAGGTTTCACTCTGTCTCCGGGAATAAAGATGTTAACTTCTCCCTGCTCCGTTTTGCCAGAAGTTTTGCTGCCGCTGCACATAGGGGTCAGGTTCAGCTCACCCGTGTTGTAACACCACACGGCTCCCGCACAAACCGCGGAGTTCACAGTGAAGTTCGGTCTGAGAGGGTGAACATTGAAAGCAGACATGTAGTCGTTGCAGATGTGATATGCCTGCAGAACATCGCACACTATGTAAACCACATCAGGCTCAAAGTCCGTTTCGTGGAGAGGGGAGAAAGCGAAGAATTTCAGCCCCTCCTTCAACCTCGGTTTCGTTTTCGCGAAGAACTCTGCCTGCTCGTCGTCTCTAGCGTACTTCCTGTGTCCTCTAATTTCCTCCTCGTCGAAGTCCTTCCAGCCGAGAACGTACATTGCGTTCGTGCAGCCCATCGTACTCCTAAATCCGATGAGTTTCACTCCTTCCTGCCTCGTAAACGCAGCGTACTGACAGAAGGTAAAGTTCTTTCCAGCTGTCTTGTACTTAAGGAATTGCTCAGAGATATCCTCGAAGGAGAACTTAACGGCAACGGGAAAGTACTTCAGCCTCAACAGGTTTCTCAGGCTAAGTACAACGTCAGCCCAGTCGAGCTCTTTAGAGAGCATGTACTCGGCGAACTTCCTGTCGTTCAGAATCGTAGACGGGTCCAGTGGGTTTGACGTTTTACCCAGCATTTCTGGCACCCCACTCAATTTACACCTCCGAGCTAAAAACACATTTTCCCTATTTCACCACACCCTAACAGCCACACACTAATGGCTACACTAACAGCTACTCATGCAACCTGCATAACTCATCACCGCCGAACTTCCGAACTTCACAAGTTCACAGTTACTCCAGCGTAAGTTATGCACCACGCAACTGAGCAGGAGGTTTCGACACCAAAAGTTTTAAAACATAGCCGAATAAGCAACTCAGCACTCGGAAAAACCGATGAATGATGACCTTGAGGAAGGAGGTGTGTGAAATGAGCGTGTACGTCAGGTTTGATGTTCCTGAAGAGTTGCAGAACGAGGCTCTGGCCTTGCTGGAGAAGGTAAGGGAAACTGGAAAGGTAAAGAAAGGAGCAAACGAGACGACGAAAGCTGTAGAGAGAGGTATAGCGAAACTCGTTTACATAGCAACTGACGTCGACCCTCCAGAGATAGTGGCTCACCTGCCGCTTCTCTGCGAGGAAAAGAACATTCCATACATCTACATAAACGGAAAGAGTGAGATAGGAAGGGCTGTTGGAATAGAGGTCGACTGTTCGGCTGCAGCCATAATTAATGAGGGAGAAGCTAGGAAGGAACTCAATCAGCTCGTGAGCAAGATTGAAGGTTTAAAGAAGTAAAAAAGTAACGGTATTAAAGACGTTTTGGGAGGTCATGCTTATGGCTGAGGAGGAAGACATTCAGCCTGCTGAGGTCATAGAGATAGTTGGCAGAACGGGCATGCACGGAGAGGCCACTCAGGTTAAGGTTAGAATTCTGGCAGGAGAAAACAAGGGCAGGATAATCACGAGGAACGTTTTCGGTCCCGTCAGGGTTGGGGACGTGCTCATGATCAAGGAGACTGCGAGAGAGGCAAAGAAGCTGCTCGTAAGGTGATTGCCATGGAGAAGAGGATATGTTCCTTCTGCGGGAACGAAATAGAAGTAGGGACTGGAAAGATGTATGTCAGGAGAGACGGAAAAGTGCTGT
>JAMOMT010000056.1 GCA_027066965.1 Archaeoglobaceae archaeon | reverse complement strand
GAAAGGTCCCCCTCGAGGTGCTGGAGGTAAAAGAGCTTGAAAATTGAACCCGTAAGAGTTAGCGACATCTCTTCTTTATTGTTTTGCCAGAGGTACTGCTACTTCAACATGCTTGAGTGTGTCAGAAGAGTTTCGGAAATATGTACCTTGAGAGAACTCTACTTCAGCAGGAGAAGTAATAGAGAAGACTGGAAGAATTTGGGCGAGGAGGAGTTTCTCGAGCTTTATGGAGAGCAAAAAGTGCAAGAATTGCATTTACAGAGATGTTTGCGAAGAGAGTGGAGAGACGTTTGCCTCTAAATTTCTTTAACTAATATTGCTATTTTATCTTGTTAGTTTAGTGCAAAAATAGTAAAAATTATTCAAAAATAAAAAATCCGAACAAAATTCGAGCTCTGCATAGAAATCCTTAAAAACTTTCACTAATGTTCGTGAAAGAGTGAGACGCTGGATATTCATTCCTAGGAGTTACAAACCCTCAGAGCTTCAGTGCGATAGAGCTGTGTGCGTAACTCCGGCTGAAGCAGCAGACATAATCCTGTCCTCAAGGGCAGTTCTGATAACAGGTGGTTTGCTTCTCGAAAGAGACTATCTCGTCGATTTTGCCGTAAAGCTCAGCGAATTCATGCCCTTAATAGCCACGGGAGCGTCTTCAAAGCCTCTCATAGAGAGGGGAGTTGAGCCTCTCACGAAGAGCTTCACCCTTCACCACATAGTCCAGTTCGTAGAGGACGGAGGCTGGAGACCCCTGAGAAGGTGCGACCTCATAGTGTTTCTTGGGATTCAGCCGTACTATCTCTCGAGAGTTCTATCATCTTTAAGGCACTTCTCAAACGTGAAAACCTTGAGCCTCGACGAGTTCTACCAGCCGAACGCTGACTACAGCCTGTCAGCAATCGCGATGGGCATAGACGAGAGGCTCTGCTCTGGGTGCGGCGACTGCGTAGCTGTATGTAGGACGATGTCAAAAGGCCTCGCGATAAACGTCGTAAGGGGTAAGATAATAGTTAGACCAGAACTCTGCGTTGGATGCGGGATGTGTGCCGATTTCTGCAGTAGAGGGGCTATAGTCTTCGAGAAAGGAGAAAGCCTTCACAGAAGAATGCTCGAAGAGCTTATAAGGGCTCTCGAAGGAACTGTCGCGATAAGGACTCACGTCTAAGCCCGAAAAAGTTTTAATCACAATAAATCCTTACAGAACTAACCCGGGGGTTAAAGATGGCATCGACAGTTGAGAAAGAAAGAGAGTTCAGGAGGATTTCAGGCTTCGTCTGCCCGTTCTGCGGAGCGTTGTGCGACGACCTCGTGATAGAGACGGACGGGAGAGAGATACGAGTTGAGAATGCCTGCGTCCTCGGTACGTCAAAGATTCTCGCGAGGTTTCACAGGAGAGTGCTCAAGCCCGAGATAAACGGAAAGGAGGTCAGTCTGGAGGAGGCAATAAACAGGACCGCAAAAATACTCGTCGAGGCGAAGAAACCCCTGCTTTACGGCTTCTCCTCAACGACATGCGAGGCTCAGGAGCTCGCAGTTGAGCTTGCTGAGATGGTTGGAGGGGTTATAGATTGCACGTCCTCAGTTTGCCACGGCCCGACGATTCTTGCCGTTCACGAGGTGGGGGTTCCATCGTTTACTCTCGGAGAGGTCAAGAACAGGGCCGACCTCGTCATATTCTGGGGATGCAACCCCATGCATGCTCATCCTCGCCACATGTCTCGATATTCGGTGTTTACAAGAGGCAGGTTCTCCCAGAGCAGAATAGGCAGAAAAGTCGTTGTCGTTGACGTCAGACCTACTGAGAGTTCGAAGCTCGCAGACATCTTCATCCAGGTGGAACCAGGAAGCGATTACGAAGTATTCAACGCCTTGAGGAGCATAATAAACACGGGAGAGTGCAGGGTGAAGAAGGTCGGAGGCGTCGATGTCGAGAGGTTAAGGGAACTTGCAGAGATGATGAAGAGCTGTAGATTCGGTGTGATATTCTTCGGAATGGGGCTAACACACTCGGTCGGGAACTACTGGAACATAAGCGAGGCGATAAACCTAGTGAAGGACCTCTACAACTTTACCAAGTTCGGAATAATTCCAATGAGGGGACACTACAATGTCACGGGCTTTAACGAGGTGTGCGCGTGGGAGACTGGTTATCCCTTCGCGGTTGACTTCACGAAGGGGTATCCCTGGTACAATCCCGGAGAAACTGATGCGAACAGCATACTTTCAAGGAGAGATGCTGATGCGATGTTCGTGCTCGGTGGAGACCCGGCAGCTCACTTCCCAAAGGCAACAGTAGAATACATGAAAAAAATACCGCTGATAGTCGTCGACCCGTTCTGGAGTTTAACTGCAAGTATAGCTAATATTCTCATACCTTCAGCAGTCGCGGGAGTTGAAGCTGGGGGATCAGCGTACAGGATGGATGGTGTACCTCTAAAACTCAGAAAAATAGTAGATCCGCCGGAAGGAGTGCTGAGTGACGAGGAGATACTGAAGAGACTTATCGAGAGGGTCGAGGAAATTTCCTGACTTTTTAACTCCATTATTTCGTATTTTTAATCATCGAAATAACTCTTTTATGTATGGGCTCCGAAGAATTTTACCCTCGCTGAGAGTTTCGGATAGCAATCTACAGAGTTCTCTCGCACTTTCCACGACATCCTCCCTTCTACTCGCCTCTTTCAGTTCGATCCACGCTGCGTCGAGTGCGTCCCCTCCAGCCCTCACCTCTCCTTTAAATTCGACGTAAAAGTCAACTATGACATAGTGTTTCCCGTCCCTCAGCACTTCAGCTACGCAGACGATATCTCCAACCTCCACATCAACTCCGCACTCCTCGAGCATCTCCCTTCTAACGGCTTCCTCGAGAGTCTCACCCTTCTCAACCCTACCTCCCGGAATGGACCAGTAACCGGCAGCTGGTTTGTGAACTCTCTTTACGAGGAGAATTCTGCCATCCCTCACGGCAACTCCGCCCACACACAACTCACTTTCTGGCCAAACTTGCATACTCAAGTCCCACCTTTCTGCGTATCAATCACTTCAGCAATCCCTGAGATCTCGCGGAAACGAGGAAAGAGTGTAACTTCCCGAACACTCCCTGGATCACGTACTCAGCTGCTATTCCAGCTAAAAATATCGCCATCACCCTCGCGAAGATGTCTGCTCCACTTCTGCCAAGAACTCTCG
>JAMOMT010000055.1 GCA_027066965.1 Archaeoglobaceae archaeon | reverse complement strand
CCTACAGCATAACTGAGATCCAGTTCTTCCCCAGCTTGGTTGACAACAAGACTGCGTTTGACTTCATACACTTCCAGGGATTCCTCGGCACGAAGATGAAGTTCTACTTCATATGGGATGGAATAGACGCTATAGTTGCTGCACCCCTTGTCTTGGACATAGCGAGGTTTCTACTGTTCGCGAAGAAGAAGGGCTTGTACGGAGTTGTGAAGGAGCTTGGATTCTTCTTCAAGAGCCCGATGGAGACCGATGTCGTGAACACGCACGAGCAGTTCGAAATTCTGAAGAGGTGGTTCTCGAGCCTGATTTGATCTGTTTTTGTTTTTCCAAATTGTCTAAAAATCGAAAACGTTTAATTCACCCCATCGAGTTCGTTTTGTGGAATTTAAGGCCGTCAGGGAAGCTGAGGGTGGATGTTACGTAAACATCGTGGTCACTCCAAACGCGAAGAGGAGTGGCGTTAAGGGCTACAACGAGTGGAGAGAATCAGTTGAGGTCACCGTTAAAGCTCCTCCGAAGGGAGGAAAAGCGAACGCGGAGCTTGAGAAGGTGCTTGGAGAGATTCTGGGGTGTAGGGTAAGAGTGGTGAAGGGTGCAACCTCAACTCACAAGGTCGTTTTCGCGGAGTGTAATGCCGATTTTGCGAGAAAAAAGCTTGAAGAAATTCTAGGTTTTTGAGCTATTAAAGGTGCGAGCATGAACCACATGAGCGTTGAGGAGATACTGGAGTTCGAGAAGGAGCTTGGCGAACTGATGGAAAGGAGCGAGAACGGGGCAGTTGTAATCGTGGAGGGTGCAAGGGACAGAGAGTGCTTAATTCTGCTCGGAGTCAGAGGAAGGATAGTCGAGGCTTCGAGCAGGCCAGTGGATGACATTGCGGAGGAGGTTTGTACCTTCTCAAACGATGTCCTGATTTTTACAGATGCTGACAGGAGGGGTCTGGTCCTTGCAGAGAGACTCCTGAAGGCCTTCGAGTGCAGGGGAGTAATTCCGGACATTAAGATTTCGAGGAGAATGCTTTCCCTCTGCAGGGTGAAGAGCGTGGAGAGCATGGCAGCTCGTTACTTCTCCTCCCTCGAGGCGACGAGGTTTTGATGGGTTTCAACAAACAATTGGAAAAGTCTATATAGTTGTGAAAACGACAATTATTACCCGCCGTTACGGCCGGAGAGTGCTCTGGCACGCGATGATAGGCCGTCGGCAAGCCGCCAATTATATTTTTAAAACATCAGAAATTCCTGTGTTTCCTTTTACGGCCATATTGGGCAGGAAGACGCGAAGCTTGTTCCTCTATGTAACGCCCGTCAACCCCAGCTATAGAAAGTTCTGCTGAGTGGAGATAAGGAGTGTGGAAAGTCACTATGGTAAGAACTCTTGCAGACATCTTGCCTGAAATAGAGTCGTCAGGTGTATCCTTCAACTGCCAACCCAACAATTAGCTCGAGATGTGCGAGGCTTGCAGGGAGAAAGCGAGGGTGGAAAGCTTGAGGTTGAGGAGAAGAGTTGGCCGTAATCGACCCACTTCTTAGCATTAGCGTTGACAGGCTCTTTAGGAACGATAGACATTGAGAAGGTTTGAAAGTAAGGTAAGGTGTAAAGCACTTCAGCCGGGGACTCTTGCGAAGGTGAACAGAAGCATTTTGTATATAGACGGGATGAACTTGCTTGACTATGCTGATTGTTCTGCTCGACTCCGCAGCTATGGGTTGGGAACATTGGTGGGGAGGGGATAAGCCTGAAATACCTAAATCAAGGGCAGCATGAATCCTGAGGGGACTGAGACTCAAATTCTCGATAGGTTCGGGCTTTTCGTGAAAGTTGAGGCATACCACCGCTATTCAACTTTATTAAGAATTTAAATTACAAGAATAGAAATATTATGCATAAAGGACAGGAAAAATAATTATGCCATTCGGTAGAGATTAACTAACATGAGGGTCAGGTGGCTCGGCAACTCCTGCGTCGAGATAGAGGGGGAGAAGAGGCTCCTCATCGATCCGAACTATGTTCTCGAGCCAGAAGGAGAGTTCGGCTTCGTACTCGTAACGCACGAGCACTCCGACCACATAGACCCGGAGAAGCTGAAGAACCTTAAGTTCGGAAAGCTTTTCGCACCCTTAGCCACTCTCGAAGAGTATGGTCTTGATGGTGAGAGCGTAAAGCCGGGGGACGAGATAAACGGAATAAAGGTTCTCGAGAGCTGGTGCTGGAAGGCCAAGGAGTCTGTGAGCTACCTCTGCTACGGAGTCCTGCACACTGGCGACTCTGCCAAGTTTCCCGACGCTAAAGCGAAACTCGTGTTTACCGCATGCTTCCCCGACTTTTACGAGGACTACGTCAGGGAGATGAAGAGGTTAAAGCCAGAGCTTGTCGTACCTATTCACTACGACTACGGTAGGGAGGAGAAGAGGAAGAACGCTGAAAAGCTCGTGGAACTGCTGAAGAGTGAAGGCATTAACGCGAGGGTAGTTGAGCCAGGGGAAGTTATTGAGATTTGATATTATTGTTTCATATTGTTTCGATATGATGATACTAAATTAAAAATTAGGTGGTGATTGCAACGCTGTTAATAAGGTATTTAAACTATACAATATTGTATTAAGATTAAAAAGATATATTTATATTGATAATATTTACGTATATTATCTATTTCTCGGGTAATAATTTAAGCTCCCTAGAAAATTATTTATTATTATCTAATTACTATTATTAATAAATTAAATGTTCAAGTGATCTTTCTTAAAAATTTAAAGTTAGTAATATTACTTTGTTTAGGTGGTTTCACTCTAGGTATTCCAACATTTATTAATATTTTTTATATGGTTATTTTTTGGAGTTGTAGTCGGACTTTGCTTAAGAAAGATAAAGATTATTCGACTTTTGCTACTAATTTTACCCCACGGCATCTTCGAAATCCCCGCCATAATCATTGCAGGAGCTGCAGGTTTCAAAATACCCTATGAAATTATCCGATACTTAGCCGGAAAGAAAGAGCAACCTCTAACAAAGGAAGACATAAAAGAATACCTAAACGCTAGCTCTGATTTCAATTATTCTCATCGTAATAGCAGCATTTGTAGAGGCTTACATAACTCCAAAGATTGCCGAATACTTTCTGTCAAAAGGTATTTGAGTAAAATTTTTATGATGTCATTTTAAAAATTAGCAATAGGTTTAGCGGTTGCAGCAGGTACAATTA
>JAMOMT010000054.1 GCA_027066965.1 Archaeoglobaceae archaeon | reverse complement strand
GTTCCGCAAGAATCTGAAAACCGTTGCATATTCCGAGAACTGGATATCCGCTCTTTATGAACTCCTCCAAGTCTTTCCTCAACACACTCTTAAGTCTTGCTGAAAATATAGCTCCGGCTCTAACGTAGTCTCCAGCTGAGAATCCTCCAGGAAAAACGAGACAAGTATAGTCGCTCAGTGTCCTCTGTTCCTCGTCTCTAATCGTGTCGCTGTAAAACTGCTTGAGGTGTACAGCTTCAGCAAAAACTCCGCACTCTCTGAAGGCCCTGACCGTTTCGTCCTCGCAGTTCGTGCCCTCTATTCTCAGCACTGCCACCCTTATATCCTCTGTGTCCATGAAACTCGGATGCCAGCATGGTAAAAAAGTTTATGCAACTGTCGTTTTCCCGCTGATTATGTCTCACGCTCACACGATCCTCGACCCTTCGGTCGCGCTAATAATCTCCATAGCAGTCATACTCCTGCTGATAAGGAGAGGTACTGCTATTTGCTTATCAATTCTTGCTGGAGCTGTCACTCTAGGCCTGCTCAGCCTTGGGCAGAAGTCGTTCGAAGTGCTCCTACTGTCAGCAGTGTCTCCTGAGACCATCAGGATAGTGTGTCTAGTTATAGCCGCCTTCACCCTCGGATACTCTATGGAGTACCTAGGTCTGTTCGAAGAACTGCAGAAAGCTGCTGAAAGATTAACCCACAAGTTCAGCGTTTCTCTGTTACCGTTGCTCGTTGGGCTCCTCCCAATGCCCGGAGGAGCTCTCGTTTCGGCAGTCATGATAAGAAACCTCGTAAAGAAGTACGGTCTCACTCCAGAAGAGTCAACCTTCATAAACTACTGGTTCAGGCACGTTTGGGTTACTGTTTGGCCTCTCTATCCGAGCATAATAATAGCCACGGCCGTTGTGGAGGTGAGCCCTGCAAGGATAGCCAAGGCGTGCTGGGTTATCGGGTTAACTGCCTTCACATCTGCCTTGATCAGTGCTGTAAAGCTTGGGATTCTGAGAAGAAGGTTTTTTTCGTTCGATTGGAGGTCTCTCGCATCCATGACGAAGTCCTTCTATCCAATAGCCTTCGTAGCTATCTTCGTTCTTCTCCTCAGGACGAGTATGCTCTATACGCTCATAGTTGCAATAGCGATAGTCTATGTTCACAAAAAAGCCAAGATTAGAGATATTATCAGTATTCTGAAAAAGACTCTTGATCCCAAGATAATAGTCCTCATATTCGCCGTCATGGGTTACAAGGCTCTGATAGAGTACACGAACTCTGCAAAGATATTTTTCACACACCTGAAGGAGTTTGGAATTCCAGCTTTTGCTGCGTCCTTCGCAGTAGCATTCCTCGTTGGATTTGCAACTGGAATAGAGCTTAGCTATTCTTCAGTCGCTCTCCCGCTCCTCACAGCTTTCACAGGAGTGGGAAGCTCTCTTGTGCCTTCAAAGCTCATGCTCGTTATTGCAGGTGGATTCTGCGGTGTCATGCTCTCACCGATGCACCTGTGCTTCGCCCTGACATGCGAATACTTTCACGCTGACGCCTCGAAGGTTTACAGGTACCTCATACCCTCGGTCGTCGTGGTAGCACTCGCGTCCATAACAGCGTACATTCTGGGGGTTCCGTGAGCAAAATAATCTAGTCAACTCAAAAATTAACCAGCCTCAAGAAGTTCTATTCCATCGTCGGTCAGCTTGAGCTTTCCGTCCTCTTCCACGACGAATCCCTGCTGTATCAGGTAGTCGATATTGAACTTCAGCTGAAAATCCGTAAGGCCAAGTTCCTCCTTTACTTCCTCTCTCGTTTTCCCCTGAACTCCGATGCAAGCAACTATTTTTCTCCTCAAAGGGTTCAGAGCTGCTTTAAACAGTCTCTCATGGTGCTCTCTATCTCTGACTTTCTCTCCCATTGATATCACCTCAGGAAAAGTTGAAAGGATATGTTTTTACGTTTTCCGATTAAAGTTTTAACAATGCTCAAGTACATTCAGGTTGAGATAACGAGGGAGTGTGGGGAAAACTGTATCATGTGCCCACACAGGAAGTGGAAACTAAGCGGAAGAATGAGCCTAGAAAAGTTTCTAGAACTGTCAAAACTTTTTCCGAAGTTCGATGTCGTTTACCTTCAAGGGTGGGGGGAGCCACTCCTTCACCCGGACTTTAAAGACATGCTCACGATCGCAGAGGAGAACGCAAAAACGGGGTTCACTACGAACGGAAGAAAACTGAAGAAGCTCGCTGATTTCGTGGCAAAGCATACCGACTACTTGCTCGTTTCTTTTTCGGGCATAAGCTCAAAAGCGAGAGGTGTTAGCTTCGACGTGGCGATTGAGGGCGTTAGAGCCGTTGCTGAGGAGAAGAAAAAGGCAGGAAAAGAGGGGAAGGTAAGGGTTGGAGTCAGTTACATGCTGACTGAAGAGAGCTGGAAAGAAAGCGTGGAGTTCGTCGAGCTAGCGGCAGAGGCTGGAGCTGAATACGTCGCGTTCACGAACCTCGACTACGTATTCGATGAGATAACTGACAGACTGAGAGTTTTCGGAAAGGGGGAGAAGAAAATCAGAGAAGTTGAAAATGTCCTTAACAAGGCAAAAACTCTCGCAAGAAAGCTCGGAATGAGTGTAAAAGCGTATCCGCTAAACTTAGAGGAGCAGGCCGTGTGCGAGGCGAATCCACACACGAGTGCTGCAGTTTCGTGTGAGGGGAAGCTCTACCCATGCATATACCTCGCACTTCCGTTCGAGAAAATCCCTAGATTATTTGAAGGTGAAATAATTTACGTAAAGCCACCAGAGTTTGGAGAAGCCTCAAATAGGAAAGCGTGGGTCGAGTTCGAAAAGTTCAGAGATGTCTTCAGGAAGAGAATAGTCGCTTACAATTCCACTTTCGAAAAGCTCATGTGCTCGAGCCCTTTCTCCGCTGTGAGAATGCTGAAGGAGCTCGACGATGTTCTCTCAAAGTATCCGCCCCCAGAAGTTTGCACCGGATGTTACAAGCTTTACGGCGTTTGATATCGATAAACAGTAAGACTCAAAAATCTATCAGGTCTAACCTAAACTTCTAAAAAATTCGAAAGTTGAAGTGAACAAATTGAAACTGCAAACACGTTAGCAGCAAAAAATTTAAACCATAAGGGCCTGATAAGCATTAGGGTCATCCCTCCATTCCGGCATTACCAGCACCTCCCGGAACCGCTGGCTCCCGCTGGAATGGGGGATTTCCATTTTTTTAAACTGTATTTTCGCGTCAGCAGACCTCAACACATTTTTAAAACGAGAGAAGTCACGCCATAGAGTGCCGCCCGAAAGGAGCATAGAGGTCAGCCTCAGTAGAGAACTTGGCCTATTCGACATAACGATGCTCGGAATAGCGGCGATGATAGGTGCGGGTATATTCGCCCTCACCGGCATTGCCGCGGGTATAGCTGGCCCAGCTTTGCTCGTCGCATTCTTTCTAAACGGCGTTGTTGCAACTCTCACAAGCCTCGCCTACGCAGAGCTTGGTTCTGCGATGCCAGAGGCTGGAGGTGCTTACCCGTGGGTTAAGGAGGCGATGGGAGGGTTCTTCGGCTTTCTCTCCGGCTGGTGCTGCTGGACGGCCCAATGCATAGCATGCTCTCTTTACGCCGTTACGTTTGGGGCTTTCCTTTCGGAGATCACCAAAGGCTTTCCCATCCCCCAAACCCTAATTGCGAAAGTTTACTCGGTAGCAATAGTCACGCTCCTCGCTTACATAAATTATAGAGGAGTGAAAGAGAGTGGGAGGGTTGGAGGGTTTGTCACAGTTGCAAAGCTCGTAATCCTCATAATCTTCATAATTTTTGGTCTCTATGCAACTTTCAAAAGACCGGACTGGATTAAAGCGTTCACAACTCCTTCCTTCTTCCCTCACGGTTTTGCAGGAGTTCTCGCTGCCATGGGTCTCACGTACATAGCTTTTGAGGGTTACGACATAATAGTTCAAAGTGGGGAAGAAGTCAAGGAGCCGGAGAAAAACATACCGAAAGCCGTTGTGCTCGCCCTCTGGATTTCCGTTTCCATTTACATCCTTGTCGCCTTTGCTGCGATAGGAGCCGTTAAGACGAACATCCCGAGTTGGATGTACTTGGGGAAGCTCAAGGAGTTCGGCCTAATAAAGGTAGCAGATCAGATAATGCCCTTTGGAGGTTTTCTAATAATACTCGGAGGCCTCATATCCACAATAAGCGCGATGAACGCGACGATATACTCCTCTTCCAGAGTTGCCTTCGCGATGGGAAGGGATAGCTATCTGCCGTCCTTTCTTGCAAAAATTCACGATAAGAATAGGACGCCCCACCTCGCCACTCTCTTCAGCTACTCGATAATAGCAACGATGGCTGTCCTTCCAATAGAGGTCGTTGCAACAGCTGCCGATATAATGTTCCTAATTCTGTTCATACTCGTAAATATTGTGCTGATAATTCTAAGGTACAGGAGGCCGGACATAAGGAGGCCTTTCAGGGTTCCGGCAATGCCTTGGCCACCGATCGCAGCCGTAATTCTGCAGCTCGTAATCGGATACTTCCTTGTCACGGAGATACAGCATGGAGACATCGTTCTGGGAGGAACAGCTTTCTGGATGCTTTTTGGATACTTCATTTACGCCACGTACTCTAAGAGAGAAATCGGAAAGAGAATGGAAGAAGAAGTTCGCACAATTTACGAGGAGAGACCAGTTGAAGAGAAGTTCAAAGTCCTCGTGCCAGTTGCTAACCCAATAATGGCTAACAAGCTCGCGAAGTTCGCGGAAGCGATAGCTAAGGCGAGAGGTGGAGAGGTAATACTTCTCAACGTTGTTACAGTTCCGGAGCAGACCCCACTATCTGCGGGAACCAAGTACGTAAAGGCTGCGAAAGAGTTTCTAAAGCAAGTAATGGAGAATCTTGACGTTCCGAGCGGTGGAGTAATAAAAATAGGGCACAGAAATGCAGAGGCTATTCTCAACGCAGTTGACGAGATAAAGCCAGATTTGCTTATAATGGGGTGGAGAGGAAGGACTTTCAGAAAGGACTTCGTATTGGGGAGTACGATAGATCCCGTCCTCGTCAGGGCGAAGTGCGATGTAGCAGTTGTAAGGTTCGAAGTTGGTGAGATACAGGAGTGGAGCAACGATTGCAAGGTTTTGATTCCTACCGCTGGAGGTCCTCACGCAGTTCTTGCAGCTGAACTCGCAAGAGATTTTGCAGAAAAGGGGGTAGTTACTCTTATGTATGTCGGCAGGAGTGAGGAAGATAGAGCGTTGGCAGAGAAAGTTTTCAGAGAGACGAGGCAGCCTCTCAAAGGCATAAAGGTCTTAGAGAAGTTCATGGTTTCAACTAACCCTGTGAACGCGATAGCAAGAGAGGCGGCAAATCACGACTTGGTAATGCTCGGAGCTTCGAACAAGCCCTTCCTGAAGAACTTCTTACTTGGCTTGTTCCCCGAGAAGGTCGTCAAGAGAACCTCTAAGACTGTTGTAATGACGAGAAGATGGGTCAGCTTTACTGAAGTTATAAAGAAAAAGAAGAAATGATTAATTTATCTTCAACTATGCTTCTGTTACTTCGGCAATAGTACGTTTGCCTCAATCCCATCCTGATTTTAATTCTAATTAATTCCAAACTGCATTCCATAAATATGTAAAAAATTAACACTCAACCATATTTAAAAAGTACTCGTGCACCCTCGTATCTCCAAACTCCACATTGAGCTCGGGGTGAAACGCCAAACCCAGAACGTTATCCTGCCTCGCAGCAACGACATAGTCCTCGAACTTTGCGAGAATCTCAACTCCCCCTCCAACCTCCACTATCGCCGGGGCTCTGATGAATATCGCCTCAACAACTCCAACTCCCTTAAATTCGAGCGGAACCTGAAAGCTCTCCCTCTGCCTGCCAAAGGCATTCCTCCTTATTTTTACGTCAAGCAGTCCAAGAAGCTTTGTTTTAGTCTTCTCAACCTGCTCGTCTCCGTGCTTTGAAAGGAGGATTAAGCCAGCACACGTGCCCATTATTGGTTTTCCTTCCTCGGCAAGGGTGAGTATTTCCTCAGCTATCGTCTTCCCGTTAACCTCTCTGAAGATTAGCTTGCTTATAGTCGTGCTCTCCCCGCCAGGGATTATCACGGCATCACTCTTCTCAACGACTCCCGGCTTCCTCGTGGCAACTACCTCCCCCTCCATTCCAAGCTTTTCCATCGCAAGCTTCGCAGCTACAACGTGCTCCTCCACATCCCCCTGAACTCCGACGACAGCTACTCTCACGGTGTTTCACCTTTTTGATTTTATTTAATTTTTCTAACTAAAAATAAATTAATAGCAAACAAAATCAAACACCTCTTTCCTGCAATCTCTCCTCTTCTCCAAGTTTGAACACATCTAACCCCTTCATGGCGTCTCCGAGCCCCTTGCTAACTTCTGCAACTACTTCCGGCTCGTCGTAGTGTCTCACAGCTTCAACTATCGCCTTGGCATATTCTGGCGGATTAGAACTCTTGAATATCCCCGAGCCAACGAAAACACCGTCAGCCCCAAGCTGCATCATGAAGGCAGCGTCAGCGGGAGTCGCTATTCCTCCAGCTGAGAAGTTGACGACCGGCAGTCTACCGAGATCCCTTATCTCGAGAAGAACTTTGTAGAGTCCATCAACGACATCTACAAAAGTGTACTCTTCGTAAACGATTGTGTCAGGAGTTACAGCGTTAAGACCCATCTCCTCCTTCACGCTGTTTGCAAGCTTACAGTAAGCCTCGGCAAACTTCTCAGCAACGCTGTATATCGCCTCCTTCTGCATTCCCTTCAGCTCATCTATGGCTCTATTTATCAGCCTCATGTGCCTGACAGCTTCAACGACGTTTCCCGTCCCAGCTTCTCCCTTCGTCCTGATCATCGCGGCTCCTTCCCATATCCTCCTCACCGCTTCTCCAAGACTTCTCGCTCCACAGACGAAAGGAACGACGAATTTCCTCTTGTCTATGTGAAAGAAGACATCAGCAGGAGTGAGAACTTCGCTCTCGTCTATCATGTCAACTCCCAAAGCTTCGAGAGCTCTTGCCTCCGCAACGTGACCAATCCTGACTTTCGCCATAACTGGGATAGTTACGGCATCCATTATCTCCTGAATCTTCTTCGGATCGGCCATCCTCGCGACTCCACCCGCAGCCCTAATGTCTGCCGGCACCTTATGCAAGGCCATCACAGCAACAGCACCAGCATCTTCAGCAATTCCAGCCTGTTCAGCATTCGTAACATCCATTATAACCCCGCCCTTCTGCATCTTCGCGAATCCCCTCTTTATGAGTTCCGTCCCAAACCTGAGTTTCTCAAGTTCGACCATTATCGTCACCCGTTTCAGCTAATTCGGCCAGCTTAATATCTTTTACCACAGTAACCTTTTTTACAAAACCCACAAATACCGGGCTGATGACGGTCAAGGAACTGTTGTCAGAAGTCCAGAAAGCTGCCTCTCAGGCTAAAGAGAAGAGACACCGTTTTGTCGTTTTCGTTTGTACTTCTTCTCTCGAACCGAGGATATTCAAGCTCATCAAGAAGATCCTGAATGCGTATCAGGAGGTTGTTGGCGAGAGAGAGTTGCTCGTTGCTGGAAGGAGCAAGTTCGTAGAGATAGCTGAAGAATACTTTGTAAGAAAGGAGAGAAAGAACAAGAAAAAAGGCGCAAAGAAGGTCAAGATCATACATTACAAGGATTCCCCAAGCGTTCTAGGAGAAACGCATCAGTCCCTCGTGATAGACCTAACCGAAGGCTTTCACCCGAACGACCTTGGCATAATCGTGGAGACAATAGAAGAGGGAGGTATAATAATCGCCGTCTCTCCAAAGCCGAACAGGTGGAAGACTCTTGTGGGCAAGTGGCACGAGGAGCTCGTGAGCGAGCCATATACGGCTGATGATGTAACTCCAAGGTTCTACAGGAGGTTCATCGAGCGAACGATTCTTGCAAGAGGAATAATAATCTTCAATGCAGACAAGAGAAAGATAGTAAAGCACTACGAGGAAGCTGAGGAAGGCGAGAGTAGAGAAGAGATAGTAATTCCAGAGAAAAAGGAGATAAAGAAGAAACTCTACAAGCTTTGTGCCACGCAAGATCAGGTGAGAGTCCTTCAGCTCTTTGAGCACTTCTTCGACAGAGAGAAGGAGAGGAAAGCAATAGTCATAACAGCCGATAGAGGCAGGGGAAAGACTGCTGTTCTCGGGATAGTAACTCCGTACCTCATTTCGAGAATGCAAAGAGTACTGAAGAGAGCTGTGAGAATAATGGTCGTCGCTCCAACACCTCAGGCTGTTCAGACTTACTTCAAGTTTCTGAAGAAGGCAATGATCAGGCAAGGGATGAAGGACTTTAGGACTAAGGAGAGCAACGGAATGACAACTGTGTTGAATAGTAAGTACGCGAGAGTTGAATATGTCGTACCGAGGAGAGCTATGCTCGAGAGCGAGTATGCTGATATCGTGATAGTTGACGAAGCTGCGGGAATAGACGTGCCAGTCCTCTGGGAGATTGCAAAGAAAGTTCGTTACATAGTCTTCTCCACAACAATTCACGGCTACGAGGGAGCTGGGAGAGGTTTCAGCATAAGATTCCTCAAGAGGCTCGAGCAGGACGAGGAGACGGAGATAGAGAAAATACACCTCGAAGAACCGATAAGGTACGGTAAGGGAGACCCAGTAGAGAAGTGGATATATGATGTGCTGCTTTTGGATGCACAACCAGCTGAGCTTGACGAAGAGGACATGAAAGCGATAGAAGAAGGTAAAATGGAGTTCGAAATAATAGACAAAGATGAGCTCGTGAAAAGCGAGGAGCTGTTGAGAGAGTTCTTCGGCATATACGTGCTCGCTCATTACAGGAACAGACCTTCGGATGTCGTGATTCTATTAGACATGCCTAACCACCTTGCCTTTCGTGTAAAGGTGAACGGGAAGACAGTCTGTTCTCTCCATGTCGCGATAGAGGGTGGAATGGACGAAAGAACGATAGAGGAAATGGCAGACGGCTACAAGCCAAAGGGGCAGATAATACCAGACTTAATTCTAAAGCACCACTGGGACTACGAGTTTCCAAAACTGCTTGGAGTGAGGATAGTCAGAATAGCAACTCATCCATCAGTGATGAACATGGGAATAGGCAGCTTCGCTCTAAAGAGACTGATAGACTGGAGCTGCGGGAACGAGTTCGACTGGGTTGGCTCGGGTTTTGGTGTTTCTCCTGAGCTCCTCAGATTCTGGCTGAGGAACGGATTTTTGCCAGTGCACATAACCCCACAGAGGAACGAGGTTTCGGGAGAGCACACGGTTGTCGTGCTGAAAGCCTTGAAAATGCACGTCGAAGAGGTGGTAGAGAGACTCAACGCCAGCTTTGTGAAAAGGCTGCTCGAATGGTTAGGGGATGAGCTGTCTGACTTAGAGGTAGAGACAGCGATCCAGCTCTTGCACTCTTTAGCAAGGGACTTCAACTACCCGATGCCGGAAATGGATCAGGTGAACAGGAAGAGGTTGAAGAAGTACTTTCAGGGAGTCAGTCTCTATGAATATGCCTCCGATGTTGCAAGGCCTCTCGTGAGATTCATGTATTCGAGAGTTAGGAGAGCTGAGATGGACGAGAAGGAGGAGAGAGTGCTGATAGCGAAGTGTCTCCAGCTGAGAGACTGGAAGTATGCGGGAGAATGCATAGGAGAAAGCGGGATGAGACCCTACAAAACGCTGCTTTCGGCTTTGAAGAAGGTGTGGAAGTGGTATGAAGAAAATTTAGTCTAGAGCCTGTCGTAAACTCTGCTTCTTTTTGCCAATTTTAACGACCCACACTGTCTGGTTGTTAAAATCTATTTCGATGATAACTCTAAATCTGACGACTCGAATTCTATAAATACTTAATACTTTTTTCTGAATTTCTTAATGTCAAGTTCAAAAGGTTTTCAAGTTTTTCGGGTTCTTCATGCATCCTTAGTCTGCTAACTTATCAAGCTTCTTTAAATCTTTGAGAACTTTTTCAGAGATTAAAACTTTAAACTTCGTCAATTTCAAGCAACCTCTTGAAGTCATCAAGTGTATAACTCTTCATTTTTACCGTTTATAAGCTTCGAGAATATCATCAAAATTTTCTAAAGAAAATTTTACGTAAATAATTACTTTAAAAATCTCACGACAGACCAACGGCGTTAAAACAGAAATTGGCTAAGATAATACCGTGATAAAGACGTGTATGAGAAACACATGGAAAAACTTTACGACGAAAGCTGTAATCTCCGAGTGATTTTCTAAAAATATAATACTATCAATAAATCCATTTTAAACAAAAATCAAGGAAATCAATAATAAAAGTATTCAAAATAGTCGTACGGAAAGTCCTCTATCCTGCCCTTCTCGCAGTAGTCTAGAAGCTCCTTGTCGAAAGGTATCTGCGTTATCAAATCAATATCGTACTTCCTGCACAACTCTACTGCCTTGTCCTTTCCGAAGAGGTATATCCTCTCCCCACACTTCGGACACTCAAAGTAACTCATGTTCTCGACTATGCCAAGAACTTCAGTATCCATCTTCCTTGCCATGTTTATCGCCTTCTCGACTATCAGAGCGGAGAGGTCCTGTGGGATCGTAACCATTATGAGGCCGTCGAGTTCTACGAAGTCCA
This sequence comes from Archaeoglobaceae archaeon, assembly GCA_027066965.1. Classification (GTDB taxonomy): domain Archaea; phylum Halobacteriota; class Archaeoglobi; order Archaeoglobales; family Archaeoglobaceae; genus WAPX01. The sequence goes on along the minus strand of JAMOMT010000054.1, from coordinate 4,019 downwards.
TAACCGTTAGAATAGCGTCTCCTGTCCCAGGAGGCATGTCGAATATCAGGTAGTCGAGCTTTCCCCAGTCAACGCTCCCAAGAAAGCTCCTTATTGCCGTGTTTATAGCGAGCCCTCTCCATATTACTGGTGACTCCCTACTCGGAAGCATAAACTGCACTGAGAGGACCTTTATCCCGTACTTGTCGGTGTAAACGGGGTTTATTCCCCTCGTTCCAATCGTGAGCTCTTGCGACTTGTCCTCTATACCAAAGAGCCTCGGTATCGACGGGCCAAGAAAGTCAGAGTCGAATATTCCAACGCTTTTCCCCTGCCTCGCGTAGTGGACAGCGAGCAAAGCTGCAACAGTCGACTTTCCGACTCCACCTTTACCACTCGTAACTACTATCTTGTGCTCTACATCCTTCAGTTTTTCAGCTATATCTTTCCCGGTAACTATTTTCTGCTGCATGGTAGATCACCTTTAACTTTTATCTTTAATATCTATAATAAAAATTTAAATTTAATTACTATCGTCAAATCAGTAGGGTGTAGCCCAGCTTTCTTCGTCCTTGTAAACTTTCTCGTCTATTACCATCTCCCCCTCCACGATAGGTCTCGGCTCCTTAATTGCCTCTATCCTGTAGAGAGTCGAACTATACCAGTTCCAGTCTATTTCAGCGTTCAGTTTTTCAACCACTGGCAGCTTCTCCTGAAAGCGGAAGAAGTTCTTTTCCTCTTCAGGATAAACGCTGAACTTCCTTATCATGTCGGTTATAACGAAACCCATGTCGTGGATCATTTGCTGGATTTCGTACCACTTCTTTCGAGACGCTTCGAGAGTTGTAAGGCCGAAGTAGCCCGAGCAGCCAACCCCCCTTAAGGTCGAGACACCCCTCGACAGGAAGAGCTTAAGCCCAGGAATTGTCTCCACAGGATCGGTTACGAAAACGTCGTACTTCTTTCTAAGCTCATCCGGAAAAGCCTGCTGAACGTCGTAAACTTTCGCCTCAACAGGCAGACCGTACTCCTTTGCAGTATCGTTTATGAAGTTCACAAGCCTCTCGTCTATTTCCACCACCGTCACCTTCTTCGGCAATCCCGTCAAAGATGACGCTAAGCTGAAAAGGTCGTCGTCGCCAACTATGAATATGCTAGATGCGAGGTCTCCCCTCTCGTAGAGGAATTCGACTCTCCTCATTACTCCCTCAACGCTTATGAATCCCTGGTCGTAAACCTCTATTGCCTCAGGCCTATTTTCGGCTATCTTCTTGTACTCCCTGAAGGCTTCTCTGAACTCTTCAGCTATCACGTATCCAGTTCCGTCGCAGCAGCTGCACCTGACGTTTGAAGAGAACAATCCGAGTTCCTCTCTCAGCTCTTTGCCCTTCTCGCTCAGTCTAACTTTGCCGTTTTCAAGTTCAAGCAATCCGTCTTTCTGCATCTGCTGTAGCAGGGAGAAAAATTCTGGCAGACTCGCGTCCTGAGAGTCTATCAGCCTGTAAACGGACGTTTCTCCTTCAACGAACTGTAGAACCTGAAGGAGAATTCTCCTCATATCCTCCGGATACTTCTCGAGTACATCGCATGACATGGCACTCACCAGCCGTGGAGTCTAAAAAAGGAGCTAAAAAGATTGGGGTTGAGCGAAAACAGAAAATCAACCCCTGTCAAGAACGTAGTGCCTGTAAGAACGAGGTTTGAATTTTTCAAGAAACAGCTCAAAAGCCTTTTCAGCAGCTTTCGCATCCCCACACGTGAAAATATCAAGATTTACGAGCTCGTACTCCGGCCACGTATGAAGACTCACGTGCGACTCTGCTACAAGAACTATACCAGTCACGCCGTGGGGCTCAAACTGTTTGTAAACGCTCCCAACTTTCGTGAGCCCCGATTTCTCCACTACCTCCTCTACTATCTCCCTTACGGTCTTCTCATATGAAATTAGCTCCTTTGGAACTCCATACAACTCCGCAATTATGTGCTTCCCGACTATCATGGTCATCACCCGCCTTCATTTTTTCTCACCTCAAGATCATGTTTTTTCAGAATACGCCAGCCTTCCAGCCCCTAACCTATTTTTGTCGGAGCTGCTACCGTTTTTCGGAGTTTGGGGGCTGAAGACCGGCACTCAATGAGTGCAACTGACTTTGCATGAATTGCTTTTAAAGTTTTCGCATAACAAAAGAAAAATAAGGGTTTTTACACGAAACGGAAAAAAGTGAAAGCTTCAAATTCGTTTCAAATCGGCCAAAACCTGCCGTTTTTCTCCAGTTCTTGAGATAGTTGATATTTTCCGGATATTTTCCGTTTGCTTCGTTTTGACATTGGTAGATACAAGGTTGAAACGAATAAATATTTGAATTTTCATTCAGATTGGAGAGCGGGCATGACTCTAAGCCAAAATTAAGCTCAAGTTCAACCAAATCGAGCCATAAAAAATCACAAATCGAGCAGGGTTCTTGGAATTATCCCCTGAATCATCATGAAGTCCACTATGCAGATTGCCACCATCGCTTCAACCACGGGCACAGCTCTTGGAACTATGCATGGATCGTGCCTCCCTTTAACGACTATTTCTGTCTCTTCCATCGTCCTGATGTTCACTGTTTTTTGAGGGATTGATATAGAGGGGGTCGGTTTTATCGCAGCCCTTACAACAACATCGTCACCGTTCGAGATTCCTCCAAGAATCCCCCCAGCGTTGTTCGTTTCGAAAGCTACGCACCCGCTCCTCAGCACGATAGGGTCGTTGTGTTCGCTCCCCATCATCCTCACACAGGAAAATCCAGAGCCTATCTCGACTCCCTTGACGGCTGGTATTCCCATTACTGCATAGGCTATTCTCGCGTCGAGTTTGTCGAAAACCGGTTCTCCGAGTCCAGGAGGGACGTTTCTCACGACTACTTCTACAACTCCTCCGACGCTGTTTCCCTGCTTCATCGCCTCCTCCACTTTTTTCGCCATGAGCTCTGCCTTATCGCTTTCTGGGCACCTGACAGGGTTGCTCTCAGCCCTCTCGAAGATTTTTTTGAGATCTTCTTCTCTAACGTCTATCTCACACCTAATTCCAGCTATCTCTCTTGTGAATCCAACTATCTCTATCCCAAAGCATCCGAGCAGCTTTTTAGCGATAGCTCCAGCTGCGACCCTCGCAACAGTTTCTCTCGCAGAAGCCCTTCCACCTCCTCTCCAGTCCCTAACTCCAAACTTCGCGAGGTAAGTGTAGTCAGCGTGTCCCGGTCTTATGAGGTCCTTTATAGGCTCGTAAGCTTCGGGCCTCGCATCTCTATTCCAGACGAGCATGGAGACTGGAGTTCCCATAGTCATTCCTTCAAAAACTCCAGAGAGAATTTCCACCCTGTCAGCCTCCTTCCTCTTGGAGGAGAGCTTCCCTCCCGGCTTTCTCCTATCTAACTCTTTCTGAATATCTTCTTCGCTTAGTTCCAGTCCTGCTGGGGGAGAATCTACGACGCATCCAACAGCTCTACCGTGGCTCTCTCCCCAAGTCGTAACCCTGAAGAGCTCTCCGAAAGAGCTGCCCGGCATGTTGCGCCTCCTTAAACCTTAAAGAGCAGCTCTGACAGCTTCAACGCTCGCCTCTACTTCTACCGGATTCCCACAAACCTTTATCACGGTCTCGGGATCCTTCAGCAGGTGTCCAGTAGTTATGCACACGACAGTTTCTCCGTTCTCTATAATTCCCTTATCGGCGAGCTTTAAAAGTCCGGCAACACTCGCAGCACTCGCAGGCTCGACTCCAATACCCTCCTTCGAGGCAAGGAGCTTTTGAGCTTCGAGAATTTCCTCGTCGCTTACCTCCTCAGCCGTTCCATTGGATTCGTATATCGCCCTTATCGCCTTCTTCGCGTTCACTGGCTGGCCGATTCTTATGGCAGTTGCTACCGTTTCAGGAGTTAGAACTGGTTCTATGTCGTCTCTTCCTGCTTTAACTGCTTTGAAGACAGGGTTTGCTCCCTCAGCCTGAATACCAGTCATTCTAGGTATGGAGTCAGTTAGTCCAAACCTCTCAAGCTCCT
>JAMOMT010000053.1 GCA_027066965.1 Archaeoglobaceae archaeon | reverse complement strand
AGTGGTGATGCTGACTTCGCCGTCATAGTCGGTAAGAAGGAAGTCGAGGGAGGATTTTACACGTTAAAGGACATGAAGAGCGGGAAGCAGGTGGAAGTTGGGTTTGACGAACTCGTCCAGCTGATTAATTCAGAACGAGATTTTGGCTGAAATCTGGGAAAGGTGAGTGAAATGAAGAAGACAATTTTTCTTATTCTCATCCTGCTTACGGTAAGTCTCATGGGATGCGCTCAGCACTCAAAAAGTAATCCAAACAGCGTCAAACTTGGAAAGGAGATAGCTGAAAAGGTTAAGGCTCACTACGAATCTGCCAGGACCGTAAAAGGATACGAGCACCTTGTAATCTTGGAAAACGGGAAGTCAATAGTTGACAATGTGGAGTTCGTAATAAAGAAGCCAGACAAGATCTGGATGTACGATCTGACGAGAGACGCTTACCTCATATTTAACGGCACTTGTGTGTGGATTTACTCTGAGAAGACGAAGAGTGCGACCGTTGATAGGGCAAAGCCAAATCACCCACCGGACTACGCGAGGTTCATAGAAGGCCTTATGACGATTTTCAATGTCAACTACTCCGGCAACAAAACTCTGAACGGGACGAAGTGTTACGTTCTCAAACTGACGCCGAACGCGTCGACGAACGCTGAAGTTTACGGGTACATGTATGTGACTCCGGCCTACAAGGTATCGAGGATTTACTTCAGGCTCGAGAACACGGTTTACGACATCTGGTTCAAGGACATCGTTTACAATGCGAGCGTTAACGACAGCCTGTTCAACTTCACTCCACCAAAGGGTGTGAAGGTTTACAAAGTTATTGAGAAGCTGAAGGTGGGTTGCTACAAGAACGTGAGCGAGGCTCAGAAGTACCTGACGTTCAAGCTAATGCTGCCGAGCTATACTGCAAACTACAAGTTCAAGGATGTGTGCTTGTACGGAGCCAAGGCGCTTCTCGAGTACATTAAAGGAGCGGACGAAATGCTCGTGGAAGAGACTGTATTACCTCTCGTGTATCCTTCATCTGCCAAGAACGTTAGCCTCGGGAATGTAACTGTCCACGTGTGGACGAAGGAAGGCAGGACTTACGCCGTATTCTCCGTGAACGGCATTTACGTTGAGGTCTCAGCTCCGATGAGCACAAGCGAAATGCTGAAGGTGTGCAAATCTATAGTTGGTTGATTTTTGATTTTATTTTTTATATTGTTAGTTATATTATATTTGTTCTTCTGTTGTTGTGTTGTAACCAGATAACACATAATTAAACGTCCTACGCCACCCAAACTAGAGTTACCCCCTTAGCCACGCAACAACTCCCGGTAGGTCTGCTAATACGCAACTCAGCCTGATAAGTATGGCGAAAACGGCAGCTTTCGCGGGATTTACACCGAGAGCGTAGAGTACGAGGACAGTTCCAGTCTCCATCACTCCGAGCCCTGCAGGAGTAACGGGAACAAACATCAGAGCTGAGAGGAGTGGCTGCAGTAGGAAGTAAACGTACAGCGGGAATATAACGTTGCAAGCCTTACCTACGAAGAACCACTGCAAGCCAACGAACCCCCAGCCAACCAAGCACAGAACGAGAATCTGAAGAGCATACTTCCTCGTCTCGACCCCCGATCTCACGGCGTCGCTCAAAATTCCGCCCACTCCAAACCTGTCGAGAACTCTGATGACAAATCTTGGAGTGAACTTCCTTACGACTTCAAAAGGCTTCTCGTGCCACATGAATGCAAGAATAGCTCCTCCAATAGCTACTACTATCAGTCCCGCCCAGGGGTTGGAGAATCCGAGCACGATTATCGCTAGGCTCGCGCCAACGCCCTTCACGACGAAGTCTATTCCCTGAGGTGCGACTACGGCAGCCATGCCGTCAGAAACTGGAACTCCACACCTACCGAGCAGCTTTGCCATGGAAACGTAACCACTCCTACCAGGGGTAACATCTCCAGCCACCATTCCACCAAGGTTGGCGAGAAAAACGCAGGAAAAAGCGGGAGAGTACTTCATCTTTTTAAGGAGATAGTAAACTCTATAGGCGAGAACGAAGTTTAGCATGTCGTACATTACGACGGACAGGAGGAACACTTCCGGCTTTACCTTTCTAAGGTTTGAGATGTCCCCTCTTATGCTGTAGAGTAATGCTGCGAGAATGGCAATTCCTAGGACGCACTGAACGGCTCTGATTTTGCCTCCATTACTCGTGTTCATTCTTTCATCCCCTTCGCACCTCTGTTTCTCTTTGGCTAACGTCTCTCCGCCTATCAGACCCAAACAGAAAACAGTTTAATACAGTTTTCGTAACCAGCAGCGATGGTTGACGTTTCGATAGTTCTGCCAGCGTACAACGAGGCGAGAAACATAGAAAGAGCTGTAAAGGCCGTAACCGAGACGATGGACCGCACGAACTACGACTACGAGGTAATAATAGCTGAAGATGGCTCTACAGACGGAACGGATAAAATCGCGAGAAAGCTGGCTGACGGCAAAAGAGTCATTCACCTTCACTCTGACGAGAGGCTCGGCAGAGGAAAAGCTCTGAACAGAGCCTTCTCTCAGGCTAGAGGTAAGGTCGTCGCTTTTCTCGATGTCGACCTATCTACTGACATGGCTCACCTTTCGGAGCTGATCGATGCAGCCTTTAAACACGGCATAGCCGTTGGTTCGAGGCTGAAAAAGGAGAGCAAAACTGAGAGACCGATTAAGAGGGATTTGCCCTCTAGGGTTTACAACTTTCTCGTAAGGCTACTTCTGAAGTCTAAGGTCTCGGACCATCAGTGCGGCTTCAAGGCCTTTAGAAAGGATGTGATAATGAAAATAATTCCGCTCGTGAGGGACAACCACTGGTTCTGGGACACTGAAGTACTCGTTATAGCTCAAAGGATGGGTTATAACGTTTACGAGATACCGGTGAGGTGGAAGCAGGGGGAGGAGACGAGAGTCAGCGTTACGAAGGATAGTATTTACATGTTTAGATGTCTTCTCAAAATGTGGTGGAGAAACTTACTTGGACGGACGAAGGTAGAGTAACCGGCTTTGACGACCCGTTTTGATGAGTTTACAGAAGTATTTTTATACGAATTAATAAGTAATAACATTCATGGCACCGGAGCTTACACTCAAGGTTAATCAGGCTTATCCGAGTGATTCGGGTAGAGGTATAGCTCGTCTCGATCCAGACGCAATGATAAGACTTCAGATCTCTCCTGGAGACATAAT
>JAMOMT010000052.1 GCA_027066965.1 Archaeoglobaceae archaeon | reverse complement strand
TTTCATATAAATATATAATTTATGCAACCGCACGAAACAACAAAACACCAAACGCCAGAGAACGACCAAAATCAACCTCCAAACCAGAACAACCTTTAAAACAAACCAGACGCACTGGCAACATGAAACTTGCAATAGTTGGAGCTGGGCTGACGGGATTGAGTGCAGCTTACTTTCTGAAAGATTCGGCGAAAATCACGATCTTCGAAAGTGACGGTTACGGTGGATTAGCATCAAGTTACTGCCCCTCATACTGCATAGAGAAGTTCTACCATCACTGCTTTAGAAGAGATTCCGATTTGATAGACCTAATCTCCGAGCTAAACCTTTCAGGCAAGCTCGTCTGGAGAGTTGCAAGAGTTGGACAGGAGTACAACGGCAAAATCTACCCGCTAAACACGCCCCTCGAGATTTTGAAGTACCCGGGAATGAGTTTAATCGACAAAGCTAAGCTCGCAAAGTTCACGCTCTGGTGCAAGGGCAAAAGCCAAGAGTACTTCAGAAAGTACGACGAAGTTAAAGCAGTTGACGGAATAAGGAGAGATCTCGGAGAAAGGCTACTGAAATCCTTTTTCCTCCCCCTTCTCAGATCAAAGTTCGGAGACCTCTACACTGAGGTCAGTTACGCTTGGTTGCTCGCGAGAGTTGCAATAAGAAGCAACAGAAAGAGCAGCGGAGAGGAGCTCGGATACCTGAGGCACGGCTTCCAGCAGCTCGTTGACAGGCTCGTCGAGAGGGTGGAGGGAGAAGGGTGCGAGGTAAGAAAGGAGGGGGTAAAGAGGTTGGAGAAGTGTGGCGGGTGGAGAGTAAACGACGAGCACTTCGACGCAGTGCTGTGGACAGCTCCTTTACCGGTTCTGAAAGAAGTTAACCCGGCGTTAAAGGCGGCCGCTGGAATAAAGGACGTTAGATACCAAAGCTCCGTTTGCTTGCTGCTTTCGAGTGAAAAGGACGTAACCCAAGATATATACTGGAGCAACGTTAACTGCACGTTTGGAGCAATAATCGAACACACGCACTTCATGCCTTTCAAAGATTATGGAGAAAGGCTGATCTACCTCGCAGGCTACACGTATCCCGAAAGCGAACTAATGAAGATGAGAGAGGAAGAAGTTATCAAAATATACGTAAAGGACCTCAAGAAGTTCGGAATTGATAGCAAAGACATCAGGTGGGCCAAGCTTTTCAGAGCCAAGTACAGCGGTCCCGTTTACGAAACAGGGTACCTAAAAAAGATGACTTCCTACAAAACGGGAGTGGAGGGATTTTACGTCGCAGGAATGACTTCAGATCCGAACTATCCCGAAAGGAGCATGAACGGAAGCGTTAAAGCTGGAAAGGAAGTAGCAAGAATTATTAAGGAGGACTTTGGGTTATGAAGGAGTTTTACGTCGTATTCAAGTGCAGGAAGTGCGGCAGGTACCTCTACGCAAAAGCCAGTCAGAAGACCAAGAAATGCGTTTGCGGACATACAAACGATCTGAAGAGAGTGGTTATCGTGAAGAGAGTCAAAGACGAAAGAGAGGCGGGAGAGGTCGTGAGAGTGCTGCAGGCAAGTAAAGGAGCAGAAGGTTTCAGAAGGTTGGCCTAACTTTGCTTTCAGGCCTAAAAGTGCTCTTTGATAACTGAAAACGAGTAAAAAGCGCGAAAGCGATATATACGAACGTTCACTTCCAAGAATTATGCGAATTTTCACGCTTGACGTTGGGAGCGGAACTCAAGACTTCATGCTTTCTGAGAGTTTAAACTGCACAGATTGTAAGGTTGTGAGAAACAGTGTTAAGATGATTCTACCTTCCCCAACGAGAATTGTGGCTTCAAAAATCGAGAGAAGCAAGGACGTCTTCCTCCACGGATACACGATGGGGGGCGGGCCGTGCAAAAAAGCAGCGTTCGAGCACGCTAAGAATTACAGAGTCGTTGCCACGGAAAGAGCAGCCCTATCTTTCTCAGACGACCTTGAGAAGGTTAGAGAGGTAGGAATCGAAGTTGTTGGTGAGTCAAAAAATCTCCCAAACGAATTTACGGCCATAGAAATGAAGGACGTTGACTGGGAGTTTTTCACCTACTGTTTAGATAGGCTGGGAATCGATTACCCGGATTTAGCAATAGTAGCCGTTCAGGACCATGGATACTCTGTCAAAAAGAGTAATAGAAGGTTCAGGTTCGAGTTCTTCGAGAAGATGCTTAGAAAGGGCGCAAAACTTTCGGACTTCGTTTATAACTCCAGAGAAGTGCCAGAGGTTTACAACAGAATGAGGAGCGTCGTGGAGAGTTACTATGACTCTGGTAAACCATTTGGAGAGCTGTACGTGGTGGACACAGTTTTTGCTGCCATGGCCGGTTGTGCAGCAGAAGCCAGAGAGTTTCCTGCTCTCGTGATGAACTTCGGAAACTCGCACTTCGTAGGGGCAGTTGTAGAGGAAGACGGCAGAATACTGTCAATGTTTGAGCATCACACAAGAATCGTTGAGGAGAGAGGAAAAGAGTGGATATCGAACTTCATAAACCGGTTTATCAGAGGAGAGGTCGATTTCGAGGACGTTTATGAAGATGGAGGGCACGGAGCTTACGTGGGAGAAGTAGTCGAAGTTAGAGATGCAGTATCAACGGGGCCAAGAGTTGAACTGAGTCCTTGCAGAGTAGCAAGCTCGTGCGGAGAGGTTATGATCACTGGAAACGTTGGAATGCTGAGTCTACTCGAACAGGTGCTCGAAAATCAGGAAGATGACAAAAGAACGTGAAATGGAGGAAAGGAGGATAAGCTGGCAGGAGTTCGAAGAAGTTGTAAAGGATGTGCTGGAATCTCACGGATTTGACACTATGTTCAGAGTCGTCTTCAAAGACGAGGAAGGTAGGGGAGAGATCGATGTGGTAGCTGAGAGGTTTGGAGTTACTCTCGCAATAGACGCGAAGAGGTACACGGAGAGGTGGTACAGAAAGTCGGCGATAAAGAGAGAAGCAGAAAAACATGCCAAGAGGTGCAAGAGGTACTCTAAGCTTGAGGGAAAAACGGTGGTGCCCGTGATCGTCTCCTTCGTCGACGACGATGTCGTTGAGCACGAAGGCTGCATAGTAGTTCCTTTCAGGGCCATAAACGACTTCCTCTTTAACCTTGAAGCGTACCTCGTTGACTTCGGATTTTTATGATTCTCAAGCTTGACACCTTCTTGTGACTGAAGCGAACCCTAACAAAAAGATGAAACAAAAAATCAGCAGAATCCAAGCTCTTTTG
>JAMOMT010000051.1 GCA_027066965.1 Archaeoglobaceae archaeon | reverse complement strand
TCCTCAAGATAAACCTCTTTCAGCGTTTCGTCTGTCGGCTCTCCGACGAAAATGAACTCGGAAACACCGGAGCATGTTAGCTCTCCTCCTAGAGAGGTTGAGGAGGCGAAAACGCTGCTCACTGCCGGTACGACTTCGCACTCACATCTTCTCCAGCTCCCTACCTACTTGTTTATTGCGAAGTGGATTGAGGGATCTCCGCTCCGAACCCTTACTACGAGCTTTCCTACTTCTCTCCGTGAGTGGGGCTATATCTTCTTCATTCCGTGACTGTTCACCTTTCTACTTGGATAAGTTTAGAGAGCTTTTCTGGGACTATTGAGCCAGCATAACTTATTAATCAGCTCTCTTGAGAAGTTCGTGGACTTTTATAGTTAGGAGCTTAGGATCCTTCAACCCGAAACCGACGATGCATACCTTCAGTTTATCATTCGTCATGTACACCTGAATTTAACTTAGTGCCCTTGTAGTTACTTACTATCTTTTCCAGTATTACAGTTGTGAAGTAGTCCTCGAAGTCAGGCGTTTCGTCAACGTAAACGATCTCTCCCTCCATGAACATTCTTCTCGCAACAGCCTTAACTCTATAGCCTAACCTTTTGGCTTCTCTCTCCACTTCCTTCGGCTCTGTTGCCTTCATTACCACAAGGTAGTCGAAGGGAGAGATTTCGAGCTTCCTCAAGTCCTTAGCTGTAACCACGCCAAAAGGTTTGTCGCAGAAAGTTAAAGAAACGTCAAACACACAGCTGAAGCTCGCAACTCCGGGGATGCACTCTATTTTAACGTCCCCGTTAATTTCTTGGACTTTTCTTGCTATGTGCATGAACGTTGAGTAGAACATGACATCTCCAAGAGCGACAAAGGCTATATTCTCGTTAATGCACCTCTTTGCCAGCTCGTTTGACAGACTCTCTATTACCTCCTCGCTTTTTCCCGTGGGAAACTCCACGATCCTCGGCTTTCTAATTCCCTCAATAACTTTCGCTGCTAATTCCCCAGGAGCTATTACCTCATCTGCATTCTCTATCACTTTAAGGGCTTTAACCGTCAGCAGCTCCGGGTCTCCCGGTCCTATGCTCACACCATAGAGCATACCCTATAGTGTTTTGCCAGTTTTAAGTAATTTTAAGTAGCTTTTATCATCTAGAGTGATATCTTTCTGGGTCTTACTGTTATGTTGGCTGTATGCTGGGATAAACTTAATGGTAAACTGATCTAAAAATCTAAAAACGAAGAAAATAGATTGATGGTTTGAAAAGTCTTTCCGATTGCCATCTCTATCAATCATCACTTGGGTATCTTGATTCTCCCAAAGAAAACTATACCCACTTTACCCCCTCTCTCAAAAAGTCGAGCCCGTGAGCTCTGACTACTTCAACGTTATCTCTCAAAACTCCTCGCAAACATGAGTAATGCCAACGTCAAGGTATAAACTTTCCTCACGTATTTGCTGAACCCAAAACTTGCATGAATGACAGCCAATATCTGCAAAACGTCGTCTCTACTTGGGAAACTTGGAAAAGACAATTCCAGTTATCTTGTCCTCCGTTTTTTGGACATTTTTATCAGCCCGTTTAGAGTTTAGTTTATTGAGAGTTTGGTTAGTGTATGGATTTATATGGATTTATTTTGAGGTATTGTAAATTAACTATGTTAGAACTGGTAAAAACGCAAAATCAGCAGTACTTCTCAAGCAGCTCGAGCACTTCACTCTCCCTGTTCTTCATCACGTAGTTCTTCAGCAGGGAGGTAGTCATGTACTCCACCATCTTCAAGAGCTTCTCCTTGCTCTCGCAGTCGTCGAAGTAATCAAGGCTCTCTACACTCCTCTCGCTGTAGCTCCTTATATGCTCGAGCGTCCTCTCCACTGCCTCTTCATACCCGTACTTTTCCTCATATATCATTGGCAAAGTCCTTGACTCAAACTCGGACTTCTTGTCTTCAAGTATCTCTAAGTACTCAAGCAAATCGTCAACGAGCTGATAAGCTATGCCAAGGTTGTTTCCGTACTCGTACATCTTCTCAACGGCCTTTCTATCTTCACTAACTATCTTGCACGCACTCTCGGCACTGAACGCGAAGAGAGAAGCAGTCTTCGACTCTATGCATCTGAAGTATTCCTTCTCTCCAAACTCCTTCTTCGTGCTGTAAACGTCGAGTATCTCTCCCTCAGCCATGAGCATGCCTATTCTTGCGAAGTCTCTGATCACTTCCTCGCTGTATATCGACACAAGTTCTATGGACTTGGATATCAGCCAGTCTCCCACAAGAATAGCTATGGCGGTGTCGTACTTCACGTGCAACGTTTCCACGTTCCTCCTCATAACCCCTCTATCTATCACGTCGTCGTGAGCGAGGCTGGCCGTGTGTATCAGCTCAACTGCAAGGGCAACGTTCATAACATCCTCTTTTCCCCCTCCGCAAAGCTCTCCACTCAGAAGAGCTATTACGGGCCTCGTCCTTTTTCCTCCGGCACTTATTATGTGTTTCAATGCGTCTTTGACCTCATCTATAGAGTCGATGCTATCCACGAGATCTCTCAGAGCTCTATTGACCTCTCTGTACTCAACCCAGCCCTCGATCATTTATGCTACCTCTCCGGCGTTGTTTAAACAGTTTACTAAACGTTTTTCTGCCACTACAATCTAACAACACATCCTCACACATCTTCAAGCAGGACTTCAAGCAGCCTCATTCATCGCAAATAAAAATCTTGTGCCTTTTTAGCTTGTGCGTTTACTGCGACCACTCTACTGTCAGATATCTTTACTCTAACTGTCAGAAAGTTTTCAGGATGTTGTAGAACGTGTCCCTCTGGGCTGGCCTTTTTCCAGCTCCCCTTATTATCCACATGAGCTTCTCCACCGGCATGTATAGGGGAGTTTTCGCGCCGGCGGCGTGAGTGACTTTCTCTTCTATCAGAGTCCCGTCGACATCGTTCGCTCCGTAGCGAAGGGCGACGCTCGCCAACCTCTCTCCAAGCATGACCCAGTAAGCTCTGATGCTCCTGAAGTTGTTCAGGACTATTCTCGAAACGGCTATCGTTTTAAGGATATCAACGGGATCTGTCCTCCTCTCCACGAGCCCGGCTTTCTTCAAGCCGGTGTTCTCCGGGTGGAATACGAGAGGTATGAACGCCAGAAAGCCGTGAGTTTTCTCCTGGAGCTTCCAGAGCCTGTAAAGGTGCTTTGCCCTGTGTTTGTAGCTCTCTATGTGGCCGAAGAGCATGGTTGCGTTACTCCT
>JAMOMT010000050.1 GCA_027066965.1 Archaeoglobaceae archaeon | reverse complement strand
TCTATCATTGCACCCCAGATTATCCTCGCGTCCGGATCGACCTTGGCGTATATCTCCTCTACGACCTTTTCAGCTTCCTCTATCGTCATGTCCGGCCCGCCGGTAACGTTAACCAGAGCTGCCTTCGCTCCTGAGATATCAACCTCAAGCAGAGGACTTCTCAAGGCCTTCCTTATGGACTCAGCAGCCTTGTCCTCTCCGCTCGCCTCACCAAGCCCTATCATCGCAACTCCTCCTTTCTCCATGACCGTCCTAACGTCCGCGAAGTCGAGGTTGACGAGAGCTGGCCTAGTGATGAGTTCGGTTATGCCTTTAACGGCCCTCATGAGTATCTCGTCAGCCACCTTGAATGCCTCGTTTATTGGCAGGTTTGGAACGACATCCAGCAATCTGTCGTTCGGTATTACTATAACGGTGTCAGCGGCCTCTCTGAGCCTCTCCAGTCCAGCTTCGGCGTTCGCCCTCCTTATAGCTCCTTCAGCCGAAAATGGGAACGTTACGACTGATATCGTTAAAGCTCCGGCCTCCTGAGCGGCCTCAGCAACGACGGGAGCGGCCCCAGTCCCTGTCCCACCACCGAGACCACAAGTGACGAAGACGAGGTCAGCACCATCTACAAGCCTCTTTATCTCTTCCTCGTTCTCCCTCGCAGCCTCCTCTCCAACTTGCGGGAGACTTCCGGCTCCAAGGCCCCTTGTCCTCTTCTTCCCTATGAGTAGCCTTCTATGTGCTTTCGTGTAGTAAAGCTGTTGAACGTCTGTGTTTATTGCTATTAGCTCAGCTCCAGCTATTCCCTCCTCATACATCCTCGAGATCGTGTTGCAGCCACTCCCGCCGACACCGATGACCTTGATCTCGGTCTTGAGCTGTTCAAGCATTTCGAGTATCTCATCCTCAACGTCCTCGGCGGGCCTGAGGCCCTCCATCCTCTCCCTTTCGGCTCTCGCGAGAGCCTCTTCAATTAGTGATTTCATGTTCGCTCCCCTCAGTTAATGAGCTTAAGAGTCAGAACTTTACCGCCTGCAATACTATATAAACCTTTGTTCTTATTATCTTCGATGAGTGAGAACTCGATATATGGAAAGATATACTGTAGAGGAGGTATAATCGAGGCTGGAATGGAATTCGAGGGGGGCAGGATAAAGAAAATAGGGAAAAGCATCAGAGGAAGAAAGGTGAAGGGCCTGATACTGCCGGCAGCCATAGATGTTCACGTGCACTTCAGGGACTTTGAGGAGAGACACAAGGAAACAATAGAGTCTGGCTCTCTTTCAGCAATCCACGGCGGAGTCTGCCTTGTCGTTGATCAGCCCAACTGCAAACCCGCTGTAACTAAGCCAGAGATTTACCTCGAGAGAGCTAGGAGAGCTGAGAAGAAGCTGTATTGTGATTACTCGCTCAACTTTGCCCTTACCAAAAGCAACCTTCCTGAGCTTGGAAATTACCTCAAGAAGATTGCTGAGAGGTACTACGTTCCTGCAGTCGGAGAGGTATTTCTCGAGCACTCGAATCCGGAGATGCAGGTTGGTTATTCAGAGCTCGAGAAAGCGAGCGGTGCTGTGGAGAAAGCTGGAATCAGGCTGAGTGTGCACGCTGAGGATGCAGAACTCTGCAAGCCGGGAACTCCGAACTTCCTGTATCGGCCGGAGGAGGCTGAGGTGGAGGCGGTAAAAAAGACTCTCGAAGCTGTGAGATGTAAAACTCACATATGTCACGTTTCGAGCGAAAGATCGCTTGAGCTTTTGAGGGGAAGCGGTCTGACGTGCGAAGTGACACCTCACCACATGCTCTTCAGTGTTAAAGATTACGAGAGGCTGAAGGACTTCGTGAACGTAAACCCTCCTCTGAGAGAAAAACCTCTCCTTGAAAGGCTGAACGATGTTGATATTATAGCATCAGATCACGCGCCTCACACGCCTGAGGAGAAGAAGGACGGAGCCCCTGGCTTTCCGGGAGTAGAGACTATGTATCCGATAGTCGTTCAGCTCATCGCTGATGGCGTTCTCGGAACTGGGGCGGTTGAAAAGCTAACGAGTTCCCCAGCTAAAGTGTTTGGATTCGACAGGTTTGGCTACGGGTGGATTGAGGAGGGAATGCTCGCAAACTTCGCAGTTTTTGACCTTTCTAAGGAAGTCAGGATAAGTAGCGGAATGCTACACTCCCTGTGTGGGTGGACGCCTTATGAGGGCTTTAAGGCAATCTTTCCATCTGAAGTCTATCTTCGCGGGGTGAGGGTTATACCTGAAGAGGAGGCGATGGGAAGAGTTTTATCTAATCAGATCAACTAAAATCGACCATAATGGAAAAGATATTAGTTAACTTAAAATTTTTAGCTAATATGAGTTTGAGTTTTCTTATTTTTAATCTTGATGATGGAGGAAAGTTTAAATATTCTAACGGTTGACACCTATATGATGTTAAAATCTAAGGCGAGCATAGCCAAAGAGTACGGTCGATTCATAAAGTCGAGGCTCGAAGGTAACGTGATTGAGGTAGTTGGACAGAGGAAAAGAGGGATAGTCAGGAGAATCGTGGCGGAGTTTGGTAGCGACTCACTCGTAGTCGTTACCATGAACGGTTACGAAAGAGTCGTGTCAGAAATTGCAGGTTCTGAAGTTTACGTAGTTTCCGAGGAGTACTTCAAAAAGAGGGCGAGGATAAAGGACGTTTCTGAGATGAGGAAGCTCGTTAAGACGATCGTGGAGGAGCTTTACTCCGAAATGAGGAAGAATGACTACGATTCTGCCCTGATATACAGGGCCAACGACCTCCCTCCAGTAATTCTTGGGTTCGACCAGAATTTCGTCGAGGAGGAGTTCTGGAGGATGCTCACGATGGACATAAGGGCTCTTGGAATAAGGGTACTCTTCGCCTACGAGAGAACTGACTACAAGCCAGATGTGCTGTCTCTCTTTGCGGACACGGTGGTTGAGTTAGAAGACTTCTCTGTGTGGAGCGTTTTCGGCTGATAGGTTGATACTGGATGTTAGGGGGTAGTCTGCAAACGAAAAAGAACTTGGCATTCTTTCTCTTCATGTTCCTTTTCCCCCTACTTATCTCTCTATCTTTGACTTCCAGCTTGATCTACCTGCCCCTTACTTACGCAGTCGTTCTGGGGATGTGGGTTGGTTGTTTCAGCTTTCTGAACTTTCTGAGATACAGGATAGCTTCGAGAAATTACAGGAAGAGTTTGCTTTCTCCTTGCGTGAACTACAGGATAGCTGCCATCATAACAACGTACAACGAAGATCCTGAGATTGTTAGGGG
>JAMOMT010000049.1 GCA_027066965.1 Archaeoglobaceae archaeon | reverse complement strand
CCGAATCCGGTTGAACCTAGTCATGGAAATGTCTTCGTAATTCACTCGCCCCACGGAGTCGACTGTCAGGATTGCCACGGGAACAACTTCATAGCTATACACTACTACCACATAGCTTTTCCACCGCAGTTCCCGATACCGAACAGTACTTCGTGAACTCTTGAAATTAAAATTTAGACGTTTAAATTTTTTATATCAATTCCTCTACTTTTGAGGTAAGCAGCCGTAACTCCACACCCTTTCTTCTTTTTGCCCGTGAAACTGCCGTCGTATATTCTTTCAGTCCCGCATGAGGGACTGAACTCCTTTAGAAAAGCTATTTCTGCTTCTACCAATCTGCAAATCCTGTACGCAACTTCTGCACCTCTGAGGAAGTAAGACGTCACGTCTTTTCCGCTTTTGGACAAGACTCTCGCTTCTCCGTTGAGAACGTCGAACCCGTCCCCACCCACGATCTCGCAGCTCTCTCTTGGCGTTGGAAGTCCCGAGAGCTGTTCCGGACAGATTGGAACTGGAACGAAACCTCTGTTCTTTAACCACGTGGAGAAATCAGCAACACTCTTCGCGTCGTACCTGCACTCAATACCGAGGAGACATGCACTAACGACGCACACTCTCACAGCGTATCACCCTTTTAGGGGTTAGTATTATGTCGCAGCGGGCATCGTATCTCTCACAAAGATGGCTGAGGTCATCGAAAACCTGTAGTTCGTGGCAGACTACGACGTACGGACCTTTAAGCTTTCCAAGATTTTTCAGCAGAAAGTACTCTTTATCTCCGTATCCTCTCCCTTTTCCTATCCTGTTGCCCTTTGTATCTACCGCCACGCAGCCCTGTAAGAATATGTCGACTTCAGGAATTGCTCTCGGGTTCACCTCCCTTCCCGCTTTCAGCATGTCCTTTAGAGTCCCCCTGATCTCTAGCACTTCTGGTTTCAGGATTAGAAAGCCTTCCATGTGGGGTTTAACCATTACGAGTGTCTTTCCGTCCTCGATGCAGAGCTCTCTTGCCCTCCTGAGCGGCGAATCTGGAGCTGAAAAAACAAACTCTGCTTTTTTCCATTCTTTAAGCTCTCTTAGTCTCTCGCACGCCTTAAATGCGTCTTTAAAATTTGGAATTCTTCCGTGGGGTGGAGGGAACGTGGAATAGGGTTTTATTTTCTCCCAGACGAACTTTCTTACATCGTCCTTTGATCTGAATTTCCCAGCAATCTTTGAATTTCGAAGGGCGCTCATATCAGGGGATATTTAGATTAAATAAAAAAAATTTTGTTATATCTTTATAAAGCTGGTAACGATGTCTCCATCTCTGCAGTCTATTACTGCCGCCCTGCCGTTCATCGCAGTTCCAAGCTTTACTATGAACGTTTCCCCAACCTTTGCAGCTCCCTCGTACTCGTGTATGTGTGCACAGATCAGAACCTTTGGCTTCGTCTTTTCCATCCACTCCCTCACGGCCTTGCTTCCAACGGAGTTGCCTGCTATCCAGTCGTAGTAGCCGAATGGGGGAGTGTGTATGACTGCTACATCGCACTCGATGTTTTCTAGAGTTTTTGCGATTTCCTCCTCGCTCAGTTCGAAGGGTGTGTTGAAAGGAGTGGGGTTGCTACCTCCGAGACCTCCGAACTTTACCCCCTTGACTTCCTTTACCTTGCCGTGGATTGAGATTCCCTTCTCTTCGAGAAACCTAAGTACTCCCTCCTTGTCCATGTTTCCAGGAACTGCGAGAATTTCTACGCCCGGAAAGTTCTCCTCGAGCTTTGCAACTACCTTTTTCGCAAACTCAACGCCGTCGGCGTTCGTAAAGTCCCCAGCAACGACAACAACGTCAACATCCTCTACTTTGAAGTCGATCTCCCTGTTGTGTATGTCCGCTATTGCGAGAATTCTCAATGTACCACCTCCAGCATAAAATTGGTCAGGAAAGTTGATGAGATTTGCGATGTTTTTTAAGTTTCTTTGTCTCCGAACGCTTAAGTTTCCTAGCGGAGTATAAGTTTAAAAAATAAATTCAGAAAACTTCGTACCTCGTGCTCGGAGTTATTTCTCCAACCAAGTTCTCCTTGACGAGCTCTCTCGCCTCCTCAACACTGTAATTTCCGAGTAGCCACATCAGCTTTACCAGAGCGACTTCTGGCAGCATGTCTTCTCCCTCTATAACTCCAGCTTTCAGCAGGTACCTACCGGTGTCGTATACTCTATCACATATCCTTCCCCAGAGACATTGTGATGTCATTACAACGACGCTATCTTCGCATATCCTCTTTAGCGTGTCGAGCCAGTCGGTTGAAACGTGCCCTAATCCAGTCCCTTCAACCACGAAACCTCTATACCCCTTTTCGTGGTAGAAGTCGAGAATGTCCGGTTTCAGACCGGGGAAGAACTTCACGAGAATGACTTTTTCCTCCATTTTATCTCTGAGTTTGAGCTCTCTCTCGTCTCTCCTGTATCTTTCTGCGAACCACTCGATCTTTCCGGAGGGGTAATCGACCCTGCCGAGAGGGGGATAGTTTATCGACTTGAAAGCGTCTCTCCTTGAGGTGTGACACTTCCTTACTTTCACGCCTCTATGGATGTAGCAGTAGTCATCGCTCGTCGTCGCGTGCATCACAACCACGACCTCTCCTAAGTCCGAAGTTGCGGCCTTTGCAGCGCAAAAGAGGTTCATGGCAGCGTCGCTTGAAGGTCTGTCACTGCTCCTCTGGGCCCCAACCAGAACGATCGGCTTTGGAGTTGAGAGCATGAAGGCAAGGGCTGAGGCAGTGTAAGCCATGGTGTCAGTTCCGTGGGTTATTATCACTCCCTCGTACTTCTTGAGGGAGGAGTAAACTTCCCTCGCGAGCTCGATCCAGTGCTGAACCTTCATGTTCTCGCTCAGTATGTTGTAGAGCAGCATGGCATCGACGTTGCATATCTCTGCGACTTCTGGTACATCGCCAACTATCTCCTCGGCTGTGAACTGGCTCGTAACAGCTCCTGTGTTGTAGTCGACCTTGCTCGCTATAGTTCCGCCAGTTGATATGATCTTGATGTCCGGCAGATCCGGATTTCTGCTCAGATCGAGCTTCTCCTCAAACCTCTCAGTTTCTCTGACCTCAAGAATCTCGTAATCGAGAAAACCGACGTTGTAACCGTTATCGAGCTTGAGAATGAATGAGCCTGTTGGTGAAGGCATCGCTATTCCCTCGAAAATCCTGCCCTTCGCCCTTATCTTTACTCTCTTTCCCACAACTGAGTCCATGCCACTGCCTTGTTGGGGGGTTATATG
>JAMOMT010000048.1 GCA_027066965.1 Archaeoglobaceae archaeon | reverse complement strand
AAAGGAGTCCAGGAGGTTATATCTGGCTCTTTCCTAAAGGGAATGGTTCAGCGAACTTTGGAATTGGAGTCATGCCTTCTATGGCCAGAGAACCTGCGAAAGTGTATCTCGACAAGTTCCTCGAGAGCGAGGGAGTTGAAGCGTCTAAGGTCGTGGAGGTCGTCGCAGGAGGAGTTCCCGTAAGTCCTCTGGAAAAAGCGTCTACTGAAAGGTGCCTGCTCGTCGGGGATGCTGCAAGACACGCCGATCCGATAACGGGAGGTGGAATAATAAACGCGATGAAAGGTGGAAAGATAGCGGGGAAAGTTGCAGCTGAAGCTGTGAGGAAAGACGACTTCTCGGCAAACTTCCTCAGCAGGTACGACAAACTCTGGAAGGAAGACTTCGGAAAAACACTCGAGAGAAACAAGGTTCTTCAAAAGAAGATACTGAAGATGAGTGACGAGACAATAAACAGACTCGCGAGAAGTCTTGAAGGTTGCAACATATCAGAGATGAGCGTAGCCAGCATTATGAAAGAGCTGATAAAGAGAAATCCGAGGATATTCTGGGATCTCAAGTCTTTGTTTTTGTGATTATTTTGTTTTATCTCTCAGATATTTTAGCTCCCTCCATACGGTTGATAGAGTAGGTAAAATAAGTAAATTTTATATTTTCTTAATTGTAAATAAGTGTAAATAGAAAATTACATATATTTTTGAGGAACAATTTTTCAACGGTGTTGCGGATGTCTAGGGAGAAAGTGATGGCAGGTATAAATTCGTCAGCTTTGAAGGAGTTTGGAGGCTTTGTTAGCTTTTACGATGTACTCCCGGACTTCGTGGAGTTGTCGCTCGCCGAACTTCGGATTGAGGAATGGAACAAAGCTCTGAAAAAGCTGAGAGAGCTCGAGACTACCATCACCATTCACGCTCCGTACCAGAATTCTCCTGTGAAGGAAACGAGGATCGAGATGACAACTGGCAGGGGAATGAATGTTGTTGAGAAAGTCCTCAAGTTCTCGGCAGCTGCCAAGGCTGAAACTGTCGTATTTCACTGTGGGGATATCGTTGGTTGCTATTCGAAGTCTTTTCAGAACTTTCTGAAAAACGCAAAACAGCTGAAGAAGCTCTCAGAAAAGTATGGAGTAACGGTAGTACTCGAAAACCTTTACCCCGAATGTGGAATTTCGAGAATGGGCGAAACTCCGGAGGAACTCTTGATGGCTGTTGAATGCGGGTTAGAGGTAAACGTTGATGTTGGGCACGCGTACATAGCCTCTCTTCACTGGAGAAGGGACTTGTTGAAAGAGTTTTTCAGAACGCTCAACGGTAGCATCGTTCATGTGCACGCCCACAACAACTTTGGAATATGGAGCAAGCCCTGTGACAGTCACAATCCTCTTTTTAGAGGACTAATAGACTACGGGAAGCTGAGGAGAGAGATTAGAAAGAGTGGGGTCGAAAGAATTGTGTTGGAGGTTAAGAACGGAAGTTTGGAGGAGATCAGGCAGAGTATGGAGTTCATCAGAAGTATTTGATCTTAAATTAACGAACGCTTTTTGATTTTTGTTGATTAACCGTTGTGCTGAACAGTTATTAACAGCCCCATCCTTTCTTCATCACATGAAGATAATAGCGTTTGTCGGTTTACCCCTCAGTGGAAAGAGTACTGCTTCATCTGTAGCGAAGGAACTGGGTATTCCTGTTGTCGTTATGGGTGATGTCGTTAGAGAAGAGGTCAGGAGGAGAGGTTTAGAGCTCACGGACGAAAACGCCGGTAAAATCGCGAACGAGCTCAGGGAGAAGGAGGGAATGGACGCCATAGCAAAGAGATGTGTGCCTAAAATAAGGGAAGCGGGGAGAGAGAAGGGTGTCGTTGTCGTTGACGGAGTGAGAGGAATCGCTGAGGTAGAGAGGTTCAGGAAGAGCTTTGGAGATGACTTCGTGCTGATAGCGATAGAGAGCCCGATAGAGCTGAGGTTCGAGAGGGCAAAGAAGAGAGGTAGAGAAGACGATAGGGGAATAAATACGATCGAAGACCTCAAGAAGAGGGACGAGAGGGAGATTTCTTGGGGCGTGCTTGAAGCCATGAAGAGCGCAAATTTGACAGTTGAAAATATTTCCGACATAGAAGATTTCAGGGACAAGATAAGGAATGTGCTTAAAGCGTTCACGAGGTGTGCAGAGGTGGAGGTCGAAATCGAAGTAAACCCGACTGAGGACATCGAGAAGGTGAAAAAGGCTGTCGAAAATTTATTTCCAGGAATTGAACTCAAGTTCGATGAGGAGAGGGGAATTCTGAGAGGAAAAACCGAAAACCTTGAGAGATTCAGGGAACTCCTCAGGATGCAGAGGATACTCGACACAGCGAGAGCTGAGCTGAGGAGAGGATGGAAGGGAAACGAGTCCACAGTTTTCCTTAACAAGCAGGCAGCAACAGTTTCGAGGATAAACTTTGCGGACGAGGATGTGGTCCTATCTCCGATAGTTCTGACTTTCAGAGTTTACGGCGTTAACTTCGAGAGGTTCATAGACTGGATTGCACCCGAAACGAGAGATGGAAAGCCCGTTAAGGAGATAGACTTGTGGGGAGACGACCTTTAATAGCACCTACGACATCTGACGTTAAAACGGTTTTAAATACTCTTCCGGAATGCAAGCCCGTACTTATCGATTATAATGGGGTCTTCTGCTGTCTCTACAACCTCAACTAATCCGAAGCCCAGAAATAGGAAAACGTTCATCGACGTGCCAAACTTCAACTCTTTTTGAAGTCATCTGCAATCACAGCCCGAGCCTTTCTCTTACCCTCACGACCTCTCCCACAACTATGATGGCTGGCCCCTTCATATCCCTCGCCTTCTCGGCTATATTCTTCAGATTTCCAACAACCACTCTTTGTTCTGGAGTCGTTCCGTTTTCAACGACGGCGACGGGAGTTTCTGGACTCCTTCCAGCTTTTATAAGGTTCTCACATATCGTTTTCAAAGTCTCTCTTCCCATGAGTATGACTATCGTGCCCCTGATTGGCGCCTCCTTCCACTCTCCCACATCATCTCTCCCTGCAACTACGAGTATTGATGATGAAAAGCCCGGATGTGTGAGTGGAATTCCAGCGTACGCCGGTACGGAGTTCACGCTGCTAACTCCTGGCACAATCTCAAACGGAATTCCGTTCTTTGCTAGGAACTCTGCCTCTATTCCTCCTCTGCCGAAAACGAAGGGGTCCCCACCCTTCAGCCTTACGACGGTTTTTCCCTCGAGTGCGAACTTCTTCATGAGCTCATTTATTTC
>JAMOMT010000047.1 GCA_027066965.1 Archaeoglobaceae archaeon | reverse complement strand
GCCATCGTCGTTGTTGTAGCAGCGATACTCGCAACGATAAACGCCTACATCGTAAGCTCTTCGACTGCAAAAGTCATTTACGAGATAATGATAGAGAAGGGAATGACTGCGGAGGCTGCGAAGAGCTTTGCTCAGCTCACGCAGACTGTGGAAATAATCTCAGCCTTCATTGGGGTATTTATAGCGTGGGTACTCATAGCCGCAATACTCCAAGGGCTCTCAGCCCTCTTTGGAGGGACCGGAAAGTTCTCGGACACGCTGAAAGTTACAGCCTACTCCTTCGTGCCAAACATAGTTGTCTTCCCGTTTATGTATTACATAGCGATTACCGAGGCGAGCGTAATCAGCGCTTACGGCCTGAAAGGTCTCACGGGCTCCGGGATAGTTACGGCCAAAGTTATACTCGACCTCGCAGTCCTCGCCTGGCAGTTCCTGCTGTGGAGGTTCGGAATAAAGCACGCGAGAAACCTGAACAGCAGAGACGCCACGATAGTGGCTGCCATTCCAGCAACTGCCTTCGCACTGCTAAGCATAGCAGGAATTATGCACGCAAGAACGTTACAAAGCTTAGGCGGGAGAACGTTTAAATAACATTCCCGAGTGTCGAGCAGAGGAGGTGTCAGCCTTGGCGAAGAAGCCCGCGAGGATGTTCAGGAGGCTCGAGAGGCCTTACACAAGAAAGGAGTACATAGACGGAGTTCCCGGAATCAGGCTCAGGCAGTTCGAGATGGGTAACAAGAAAGGTCAGTTCCCGGTAAAGCTCACTCTCGTCGCTGAGGAGGGCGTTCAGATAAGGGACACAGCTCTCGAAGCAGCACGTATAGCTGCCAACAAGTTTATCTCGAGGAAAGCTGGAAGCAGCAACTACTTCCTGAAAGTGAGGATATACCCGCACCACGTGCTGAGGGAGCACAGGATGGCTGTTGGTGCTGGAGCTGACAGAATTTCTCAGGGAATGAGAGCTGCTTTCGGTAAGCCAGTCGGGCTCGCTGCGAGAGTCTTCCCTGGAACGAAGATAATGAGCATATGGACAAAGCCGGAGTTCTTCGAGTTCGCGAAGGCAGCCCTTCACAGGGCCGCACAGAAGATGCCGACTCCGTGCAAGATAGTGGTCGAGGAAGGAAGAGAGTACCTCAAAGGGAAGGTCTAATTCTTCTTTTTTGTTGCTTTGTTGTATATTGTTGCAGTAGTAAAAACAACTTCCAAAAATGGGAATCAGAATCGTCAGTGATAAAAGGTTGAGAGAGCTCGAAGCTTTCGTTGAGTCAGCTGAACACCCATCTCACTGCGAAGGCTGCCCTGGGCTCGAAGGAGTACCTTTGCACCACCCCAGCTACGAACTAACGGGGAGGTGCAACCTGAACTGCATTTTCTGCTACGCTTACTCCACGAAAAAAGCTGGAAAACTGCCAAAACCGGGATACTACGGAGAGCCGAATCCGAAGGCGATAACCATATCCCAGTACGGAGAGCCAACTCTAGTAGGCATTGAAAAACTCGAAAGGCTGTTTTCCTTGCTGAGAAAGAAGTTTGACGCAAGGATAGATTTGCAGACGAACGGCGTTCTGCTAGACGAAGTAAGTGCAGACATAGTCATGGTTAGCCTTAGTGCCTCGAATAGGGAGAGTTACTTGAAGCTGACGGGATTTGACTACTTTGACAGGGTTCTCAAAAACCTCGAATTCGCGTCAATCGTAAGAACCGTTTTTCTCCCAGGAATAAACGACAGAGAAGTGGAGGAGATAGGAAGGATAGCGGAAAGACTGGAGCTTGAGCTCATGCTCCAGCCCTGCTCGATTCACCCTGGGCTCGAGGAGAGGTTGAAGAGAGCTGGTTACGACTTCGAGAGAGACACTCTCTACGACTACCTCGACTCGGCTGAGAAGAGTAATGCAAGAGTTCCAGGGTGCCTGCTGAAAATAGTCAGGGAGATACTAGAATTCGAGGACTTCGAAGACATTGCTTTCTCGAGGAGGAGCTTTGCCTCCAAACCCCCGGAGATTAGAAGGGAGTGGAAGTTTTGTTTTGATTTATAATTCCTATTCTACTTCTATATCCCACTATAATCTATTAAGATCTACCTTAACCAACCAGCTTAAACCAGCTGATAGCAACTAACTGACCAGCTAAACACCACGAAAACACAAAAAGCGGCCGAAAGTGGGGCCGCCGAGATTTGAACTCGGGTCTCCGGCACCCCAAGCCGGGAGGATAACCAGGCTACCCTACGGCCCCTCCCTACACTCGCTAATGAGCTCGAAATTTAAAAGTTTGTGCTCTGGTCGATAACTCCTTAAACTCGTGACACAAGCTTTCGCATGGACAGGCACATCAGCGTTATATGCGACACTCCTGAGCTAAAAGCCTTCGACCTCGTGCTGAGAGAGGAGTCGAGAGTGCTTGGATTCACGTACACACTCTCGAGAGGAGTGGAATCGGAGAAGTTTGCCGAGGAAATAGAGAGAAGTGACGCTATCCTCATTTCTACCGAGGACTTGAGCGAGAGCGTTATCTCTGCGATAAGGAACTCTCAGGCCAAGCTGATAGTCTCGTTCACTCCCTCTTTCAAGTCGCTCGAGAGAGGTAACGTAAGTTTCATCGAAAAAGCTGGAGAGTACTTCGAGAGGGGAGGCGTTCAGAACATAGACAGCCTGATAAAGCTCTCCCTATGGTCGTGCGGAGAGGAGCTAAGTTTCCCGGATGTCGTTAAAATTCCCTGGCACGGTATATACCACCCGAGAGCTGGGGTTTTCACAGATATTTCAAAGTTCCTCTGGGAGTACCCGTTCTCGATCTTTCCGATGGTTGGAATCGTCTTCAGCAGGAGGAGCTGGCTGTACGGAGAAGTCAGAAACGCAATGAACGCTATTTCCGAGATTGAATCGAGGAGGTACGGAGTCATGCCTGTTTTCACTCACAGTGTTGGAAGCGAGCTGAAACCGCTGCTTGAAAATGTCAAGGTCGTGCTCAGCTACGTCGGCGTTTCGGATGAGCTGATGGAGCTAGGAGTACCTATAGTAGACTGCATAAAGGAGAGGTTCTACCACCCCGACTTTCCCGGCTTCTCGGGAGTTACAAGGAACCCCATAGAGACGACTATCAGATGGCTCGAGTTCGAAACAAAGGATGTGAAAAAGGTGGGGGTTGAAGTCTCAAACCCCGAAATAAGGAGGAGTTGCGAGGAGAGAGGTTACAGACTTGCTGAAGAAGGGGGGAGCTGCGATCTCGTGCTTACTGACGGTACTGACGGGGCTCACAGCAATAGGGCTGACGGCG
>JAMOMT010000046.1 GCA_027066965.1 Archaeoglobaceae archaeon | reverse complement strand
GACGGCAGAAGCGAGAGAAGACCCTTCAAAAAGCTCGAAAAGCTGAAATCTCTTTCTTCAGACTACTTCACGCTGGAGGCCGAAAACCCTCCCTCCACTCTGACTCTCGAGGTTGTTTCAGCTGTGAAAAGGGCAGTTAAACTTTGTGATGCCGGGAAGAAAGTCCGGATTCTCGTCAGAGGGGAGGAGGATCTCACGCTGATACCTCTCCTCTGTGCACTGAAGGAGGGCTCAGGCTCCGTCGTTTACGGCCAGCCAGGTGAGGGAATGGTGGAGGTCGAAGTAACGAGGGAGAAAAAACTACTAATACTCTACCTTCTGGAGCAGATGGAGAGATGCAGGCATAACGGTAAAAATGGAGATGATATTATTGATATGTGTAGGAGGTGGGTTAATGGAAGTCGTCGTTGAGTCCGAAAGGCAAAATCCTCTGCTCAAGAGAAGGGAGGTTTACTTCAGGCTGAAGTACGCTGAAGAGGGAGCAACTCCCTCGAGAGCTGACGTAAGGCAGAAGATTGCCGGACTATTTAGTGCGGACGTGGAGAGAGTGGTAATAGACTACATAAAACCGGAGTTCGGGAAAACTGAGGCGAAGGGATACGCAAAAATATACGACAGCGTGGAGGACCTGAAAAGCATAGAGAGAGACCACATTATCAGAAGGAACTTTGGTGGGGGAGAAGAAGGCGAGGGAGAAGGCGAGGAGTAGCTGAGAATATAATCAGCGGTAAAAGTAAGGTAAGATGAAGGAGGTGATACATTGGCGAAGGGTGCTGAGTGCGTTTCAAGGTTTTACGAGATAAAGGGTGATAAAGTCGTTAGAAAGAGGAAGTTCTGCCCTAGGTGCGGTGAAGGAGTCTTTCTGGCGGAGCATCCAGATAGAAGAACCTGTGGGAAGTGCGGTTATACGGAATTCAAGAAGTAATCTTCTTTAAATGATTTTTTACTCATCATGATAGCTCTCGGGATAGAGGGAACAGCTTGGAGTCTGAGCGTCGGAGTTGTTGACGAGAAGGACGTGATAGTTCTCGAAAGCGACCCTTACGTTCCTGAGAGCGGTGGGATTCACCCGAGAGAAGCTGCACAGCACCACTCCGAGAGAATGGGACCTCTTCTCAAAAGGGTCTTCCTCAAACTTGGGGAGCGTGGAATAGAGCCGGAGGATATAGACGTTGTCGCTTTCTCTCAGGGCCCGGGAATGGGTCCTTGTTTAAGAGTCGTCGCAACTGCTGCGAGAGTTCTCGCTTTAAAACTGAAAAAACCACTCGTCGGCGTAAACCACTGCCTTGCTCACGTTGAAGTTGGAAGGTGGAAGTGCGGGGTTAAGAATCCCGTAACTCTCTATGTTAGCGGCGGGAACAGCCAGGTCATAGCGAGGAGGGGGAGGAGGTACAGGGTTTTTGGAGAGACTCTCGACATCGGAGTTGGAAACGCGATAGACAAGCTTGCAAGGCACATGGGCCTCAAACATCCGGGAGGGCCGAGGATTGAGAGACTCGCAAGGGAAGGAAAGAGGTACTACGAGCTACCATACGTCGTGAAGGGGATGGATTTCTCTTTTAGCGGTCTCGTTACTGCAGCCAAAAAGCTCTACGACTCTGGAGTTAGAAAAGAGGATGTCGCCTTCAGCTTTCAGGAGACGGCCTTTGCGATGCTCACCGAGGTCACCGAGAGAGCTTTAGCCTACTTAGGCTTGGACGAGGTTCTGATAGCCGGAGGGGTTGGAGCCAACGCGAGGCTAAGGGAGATGCTCTCTATCATGTGCGAGGACAGGGGTGCAAAGTTCCATGCTCCACCCAGGGAGCTTATGGGTGATAACGGTGCGATGATTGCCTATACGGGTTTGCTGATGTACAGGCATGGGATTGGAACTACACTGGAGGAGTCTTTCGTAAGACCCGACTTCAGAATAGAGGAAGTTGAGGTTGTGTGGGACTAATTTGAGTTTGCTGGTTGGTGGGTTTTGGTAAGGTAATAAAATAACAACTATTCCTAATTCTCAAACCAGTCAAAATCAAATCAGCCCAGCTATCGTCTGCTCCTTCCCTATGCTGACTGTTGGCTCTGGGTAAACGTACTTCGCAACGGCGATCCACCTTATGTAGTATGGGTGCCCACCTCTGACTTCAAACCTCGTGAACTTGTTGTAACTGCTGTCTGTTGTCGTAACTTTGGTGAGTTTGCTGGAAGGAGAGTCTGCGTAAGCTATACTCGCAGTTAGAGTGCTACCATACTTCGTGAGCTCGGTTATGTACCACGTGTTTGCTGGCTGGGTTAGATATGTCTGAACGAGTGAGGTAGCTGACTGCCCTGTCCTCTTTTCAATTCCAAATGTTTGTGGTGACCACCAGTATTCCTTCCTTGCCTCTCTGGTAATGAAGTATCCGTTGTTGTTATCGTCGGTGAGGCCGTACCTGTCATATGGGCCGCCATTTGTTGGTGTTGATGGCCTATATTCCTTCACGAGAAGTTTGAAGTTACTCAAAGTCGTACCCAGGCCCTTCCACCCTCCGTTCGGATCGTCGTACAGGTCCTTCTTTAGCACCGGCTGACCGTTGAACGTGTACGGCTCAACGATGCCACTCCAGAGTTGATTCCACCCCTTCCACACGCTGAAGTTGTCGAAGAACACAAAAGTTCTGTAACCGTTACTTTCGCTCTTGGCAGAAGGGTTCCCATAGTACATGTATATCGTCGTCGTTCCCGGTTCTATTCTGCTGACGTTTACCCATATCAGTGCCTTACTTCCGTAGTCCCAGTACTCTATCCAGTAGGGCAGCGATTTGCCTTCACTGTCCACGAACCTTATGTCTGCTCCCGTACTAGACATGTTGCTCCAGTCGAAACTGCTGCTGAGAGTCACGAGAATCTGATAGTTCGTGAGAGTGCTACTTCCAGTGTACGTTATGTTTATCGGAACGCGGTACTTCCAGTTTAGGTTCCACCAGTTTCTGAGGAGTGGGTTGCTTGGAACGCCCGTAACACTCAGGTTCAGTGTATCGTAACTCCCCGCAACGTAGGCTATTAGCGTGACACTCCCATTATCTCTGGCAACAGCTTCTACGCTCGCTATTCCTCCTTCACCTGTCTGAACCGAGGTTGAGTTCAGGCTCACTATCGAGCTGTTTGTCGTTACGAGGTTGACGTAAACTCCCTGAACCCCTTCTCCGGAGTAGGTAACGCTCAAGTTTAGGATCTTGTTCAATCCTTGTTCGGTTGCGTTCCACTCGTTGCCGTAGTAGCTATCGAGAGCATTCTTGTCCTGCCACCTCACGAGCAACGGCCCGG
>JAMOMT010000045.1 GCA_027066965.1 Archaeoglobaceae archaeon | reverse complement strand
AGAGAGAGAGTCGCCCATGATACCTTCATGATATGAGATTACACGGGTATAGGTTCTCTCCATGGGCGTTCGGGATCGTCCCAGCCCCATATCCAGCACGTTTAGAGAGGCGTTGTAATCTCTTAAGTGTTAGATGTTTCAACAAAATCTTCTCAGCTAACAGTAAAGTGTACGACACATAAACAGAATATTAATATGTTTATATATGGAAAAAAATAGATAAAAAATAAATAATATCGTAAGAGATTTTTAAGCCTCTATTTATATTCATAGTTAAGTGATTTAAAACTTCTGGATCCAGCAGTGTGATAGTCCTCATTTCCCGAGAAAACCAGAGTCTCGAACTTAAGGATATATAATCACCACAATTGCTCTATAACCACTCACGAATACTCACAACAAGGCAACAGTATATGCAATAGAAAATCCAATTACGATAACAAGAAAAGCATACATCGTCTGATTCCTCCGAATAAATTCCCAGAATCTATACACAACCACTGCAATCGACAGCATTAGAAAACCATATGTTACTGCGCCGAGTACTTTGTTTTTCCGAAATATTGCAAGAGTTCCCACTGGAAAAGCCGCTATAAATATTGCAAGTGCCACAAGCAAAGCTCTTGCCTGTCCCATAGCCGAAAGCAACATTACGAGATATAGAACGCCAGTCAGAACGTAAGTTACAAGTGATACTATTTTTCTAACTAACATACACAACAAAATATAACAATTGCTTTATAAATTTTTCGATATCTTAAAAATTTAAGATAGAACAACTAAGATGACAGCAAGTATTCCAATTACAGCGATCCCAACCACGACATTCGAAGTCACCAAGTGTACGTTGAACAGCAGAACAACCACTGAAAGTGACGCTACAAGGAACTGAGTGGCTACTAAAGCTCTCTCCGCCCTCTTCCTCAACAGCAGTGGTTCCCTTTTAAGCAGCAACGTCAGAAGTATAAGAGATCCCATAACCACGAGAGGTAAAATGACTCCAAACGTCTTTTCTGTGTAAAAGTCAGGCCCGCTAAGGCTAAAGTGTACGGCCATTCTTACCGGAATACTGTTCCAGAGTGCAACTGCCACAACCGCGTAAGCCACCATCGAGACGAGTTCAAAGACCAGGGCTCTCCCTAAGTCCACTTCGAGTTTTACGGGTTTTACATCCTCCTCCATTGGCGTCTTTAGGTCCTCAAGCTCATAGGTCTCCTTAGCAACCCTGAAGCTCACGTAAATGAGGACAACGAGAGAGGTAAAGTAGATAGCGAGAAACGCGAGGATTGATAGGCCAAACAGAGACAGAGTGAGAAAAATGAGGCCGAGAGCGGTAGAGTAAACGCCCACCAGGGAGTTCGCCTTCCTCCAGGCCTCCTGGGACTCAAGAGTGTAGCCAAACCTCACACCAACGAACCTGTTCGGCCTGTTTCTAACGGCCAAACATAAAATTCCCGAGAGAAGCATAACCGCCGACAGGAAAACCTTAATCTTCATCATCCCCATCACGCCCAGCACCTCCGAGAGCTTTCAAAACCCTCTCGACTTCGGGCTCGAGTTCCTTTAAAACCTCCCTTCCAAGCTCTGTTAACCTGTAGAGCTTTCTCGGCCTTTTTTCCTCGACCCAGAACCCCTCGACGAGCCCGAGCTTCTGCAAGCTCTTCAGAATGTCGTATAGTGCACCCTCGCTCGGAGCAACTCCGAGCTCTTCGAGTCTCTTCCTAATCAGGTATCCGTGCATTTCCCCCTCCCTCAGCAGGGAGAGGACGAGGTAGGAGTAAACACCGGCTCTTATCTCCTTCTTCAGTTTTCTCGCAGCCTTGTCCCTAGCGAACATAACAATACATCTAACCCCGATACATCGGACTTCGAGGTATTAAGATACATTGAGATATAAGCCTTTCGAAAATCCAAACCAGCAAAATCAGCAAAATCACTCGAAAATTAGCTCAGCCTCAAGTCCCTTCCAGACGACTTTAACTCCAATCTCCTTGAGAACTTCGTCACTAAGCTTTAAACCGTGTTTCTCCAGAATCCCCTCAAGTTCCTCCAAACTGCTCGGTCTGCTTTTTCTAACCTCATCTTTTATCTCCCTAAGATCCCTGACTTCCTCTGGTTTCTCAGTCACAAGTCCGAACTTTTTAGCAAGTCTGTTAACTGCCTTAACAACTTCCCCGTAGTCAATCCTCTTCGAGAAGACTATGAACTCCAAACCCTCAAACCCCGCGCTCCTCGCCTTTACCTCCCCGAATTCCTCCCCAGCAACGACTACGAGCGGAATTCCTGC
The DNA here is from genome assembly GCA_027066965.1 of Archaeoglobaceae archaeon. Classification (GTDB taxonomy): domain Archaea; phylum Halobacteriota; class Archaeoglobi; order Archaeoglobales; family Archaeoglobaceae; genus WAPX01. The sequence goes on along the minus strand of JAMOMT010000045.1, from coordinate 1,045 downwards.
CTTCCTCACCTTCTCCGCCTTCCTCTTCACGTAATCAGCAGTCCAGAAGCCAGCTATTTCGACGTAAACTCTTCCCCTCCACCCATCCTTCCAGACCGCAAAGTCCGGGATGAACGCTCTTCCACCGGCATCAACTACTCCCGGCTCCCTGCTTACAAGGAAGCCAAGGTTCCTCATTCTCCTGCAGAACTCTGCTTCGAGAGAGGAGTCGTAATCCTCTCTGGGTGTGGAGCTTGGAAGAAAGTTTTTAACAAAGCTGTCAACCTCAAGCCTGTAAATTCTATCCCCCTCGACGACTTTTGCCTCGATCCTCCAGCTCTCCGCAGAGACAACATATGGTATTAGCTTCGCAAGAGAGGTGCCGTACTTCCTCGTCATTTTTATCAGAGATGCTGGGCCTATTACTTCAACCTCCACAAGCTTTCCAACCTTTATAATGTCGTACATTAGCCCGAGGAACTTTATTGCCCTAAAGAGCTCCTTGTAGTTGCCACTCAACTCGAACCTCGCGTAGGTGCTGTTGAAGAGAGCTGTTTGGAGAAGGGAGAGGTTGTACCTCCTTATTAGCTCTTCAGCGTCCATCTCTTCAACTCCCGTCAGTACTAGTTCCTCCTCCCTATCAGCGTACATTGCCCTCTCTATCTCCTCCGGCGTCGCGTTGAAGTACTTCGCAGCGTACTCAATGACTCGATCCCTTTCAGCCTTGGTTGTTACAAAGCCCCTCTCAAAGAGAAACATCCTGACCTCGTAGGGGTTCAAACCCAAATCTGCGAACTTGCACGCCTTTTCAACGCAGTGGTTTTCGAGCACTCTCGCAAATCCCCTCACCTTCCTGAAGTTTTCAGCGTTCTCCATTTCCTTCAGAGCTTTTGCTACTAGTCCATACTTCTTCCCCAGTCCCGCCCTGAAAACTTTGATGACCTTCTCTGCGAGAGGTCTGTCTTTCTCCAAGTCTGCGAACTTCGGGTATATCCTACCCTTAACCCTCCTTACCTCAAGGAGCTCTTTAGGAAGCATAGTTCCCCTCTACAATATTAATTAAGAA
>JAMOMT010000044.1 GCA_027066965.1 Archaeoglobaceae archaeon | reverse complement strand
TAGCTGACGATAGGGGCAAGATAGCAGAAATGTACGGAATGATTCACCCGGGGAAGGGTGCGAACACCGTTAGAGCAGTTTTCGTAATCGACCCGAAAGGTATCGTTAGGGCCATGCTCTACTACCCACAGGAGCTCGGCAGGAACATGGACGAGATACTCAGGATTGTTAAGGGACTGCAGGTCAGCGACGAGAATGGAGTGGCTTTGCCTGCTAACTGGCCGAACAATGAGCTGATTGGAGACAGGGCAATAGTTCCACCGGCAACCGACGAGAAGACCGCAAAGGAGAGACTTGAGAAGGCAAAAGCTGGGGAGATTGAGTGTTACGACTGGTGGTTCTGCCATAAGAAGCTGTAAAATCTATAACCGAGTGATGAGGTAAAAATCGGTCATGTTTTATTGTAATTTTTTCAAACTTTTTTCTGGAGGTGGATGATTTGGAAACTCTTGAGTGTCTCGTAGCGGCTTTTGCTGGGGAAAGCATGGCGAGAAACAGGTACACCTTCTACGCGAAGGTTGCCAAGAAGGAGGGTTACGTCTTCGTTTCCAAGCTGTTCCTCGAGACGGCTGAAAACGAGAAGGAGCACGCTGAAACGCTGATGGAGCTCATGCAGGAGATAAAAGGAGATGCTGAGGTCGTAAAAGTTGAAGTTGAACTGCCTGTAAAGCTTAGCAACACAGTTGAAAACCTGAAAACTGCGATAGCTGGAGAGAATTACGAGCACACCAAGATGTACCCTGAATTTGCCGAGATAGCTGAAAAGGAGGGCTACAAGGATATAGCTGAGAGGCTGAGAGCGATAGCTAAAGCGGAAGTTCACCACGAGGAGAGGTACAAGAAAGTTCTTGAGGCAATAGAGAGCGGAAAGATGTTCAGGAGAGATAAAGAGGTTGCATGGGTTTGCCTTGAGTGTGGCTACATTCACTACGGGGAGGAGCCACCAGAGGAGTGTCCGAGCTGCGGGCACGACAGGGGTTACTACGTCGCGATGGACATGTTGAACCTATAAAATTTTCTATCTGTTTGAATTTTAAAATTAAAGAAAAAAGAAAGAGGTGATATCTATGCTTATTTATACCGAAGGTGAGAAAACTTCAAACCATAAGCCCAGAATTGAGTGTCCCGACAGCGTTAAGGCCGGGGAGGAGTTCGAGCTGAGGATTTACGTTGAAGGCCACCCCAACAAGCCCGAGCACTCGATAAGGTGGATTGAGGTTTACTTCGAAGAAGAGGGAAGGGACTTCAACCCTGTGATGCTTGCGAGATCAGCTTTTTCTGAGTTCGCAAGTCCAGACGTAAAGCTTAAAGTGAAGCTTGAGAAGGGCGGTAAAATAGTCGCCTTAGCGTACTGCAACAAACACGGGCTCTGGGAGAGCGAGAAGAATATTAACATCTCCTAATTTTTTGAAATTCAAACGCAGATAGTAGAGGGATTCAAATGAAAGTCTGCGAGAACGTTTACTGGGTTGGAGCGGTTGATTGGAGCGAGAGGGACTTTCACAACTTCGAGACTCGCAAGGGTCTGACGTACAACTCCTACCTCGTCGTTGACGATAAGGTGGCTCTGATAGACGGGGTTAAGCACAAGTTCGTTCAGGATCAGGTTAGGAAGGTTGAGGAGCACGTAAGCTTGAAGGACGTGGAATACCTAGTCGTCAATCACATTGAGCCGGATCACTCGAGCGGCGTGCCGGAGATCGTTAAGAGGGTGAACCCGACGGTTGTGTGCTCGAAAAGGGGAAAGGAAGGGCTGGAGTACTACTACGGCTGTGAGGACTGGGACTTCAAGGTCGTAAAAACGGGTGATAAGATCAAGCTGGGGGAGCTAACTCTCACGTTCCTCGAAACGCCCATGCTCCACTGGCCCGATAGCATGATGACTTGGCTGGGTGAGAGGAAGGTTCTCTTTTCCATGGATGGTTTTGGTCAGCACGTCGCGAGCTCCGAGAGGTTCGACGACGAGCTCGGGGTTGAGGAGGCGATTTACTGGGCGAAGGTCTACTACGCAAACATACTCATGCCTTTTGGAAAGAACTTCTTGAGAACGCTCGAGAAGATGAAAGAGCTCAAGATAGAGCCGGAGATTATAGCTCCGTCCCACGGTGTGATATGGAGAAATCCCAGCAGGATAATCGAGGAGTACATTAAGTGGGCCAACTTCGAGAGCGAGAAGAAGGCCGTCGTGATATACGACACAATGTGGCACTCAACGGAAAAGCTTGCTATGGCGATAGCTGAGGGTATAGCCTCCAAGGGTGTCAAGGTGAGGGTGTTTCACGTGAGGAGAGATGCTTGGGCGGACATAATGACAGAGGTACTCGACGCGAAGGCGATATGCATAGGTTCTCCAACGATGCACGGCACGGTCTTCCCACCTATGGCTGGATTTTTGACTTACATGAAAGGATTGAGACCAAAGAAAAAGATAGCAACCGCCTTTTCGAGTTACGGGTGGGGAGTTGGAGCTTACGAGGAGCTTATGGAGTTCCTGAGGAATATGGACTTTGAAGTTACGGAGGGAATAAAGGTCAGATACAGGCCGAACGAGGAGGAGCTCGAAGTCGCGAGAAACCTTGGGGAGAGGATTGGAGAGATGATCCTGAACACTTCTTGAAACGTCTTTGATCGTGAACTAGCAGTAAGAAAATTTTTAAAACTTCTGCGGGTGGTGTCTTCCTATGGATGTGGAAGATCTGCTCGCAGAACTCGTCGAGGAAGAAGAGGAAGAGGTTGAGGAGGACGAGGCTCTGGCTGAAGTGTTCAGACTCGCTAACAGGCTCATCAAGCTCCTTAACGAGATTAAAAGTTACGAGATAAGGGAAGCTGCGTCTCTCACGCTCATAAAGGAGCTTGTGGGGGATGACGAGGTGCTTAGAGGGTTGGCAACGAAAATGCTTCAGGACATGAGCTACGGTATGGACGACGACGATAAGTACGTATCCTGATTTTTTGTTATTTTTTACTTGTTTTTCGACCGTTTCTTTGGGTATTACTTTATTTATCACGCAAAAACGACCTTTCCCGGTAGAACGCATTCAATATCCTCAATACACGCCCTTCTAACTATGGTTGACAGTGGATTTCTTGCTCTCGAGAAGTTCATCCTCCTGTGGAATACAACTGCTCCAAGCTCCAAACCGTTCACAATGCCAGAAGTAGCAGCTCTGAAAATACCTTCGTCGTTCCTCAGTAAATAGGATGCGAAGTGCATCTCCTCGAGCATGGAAGGACTCGAGATCATGACGTTGTCAGTACCAAGGAACCACTTCCCACACTCAACTCCGTACTCGAGAAAAGTTCGATAGTTTTCGGAGTTAAAAACTCCAAAAAAGAGGTTGGA
>JAMOMT010000043.1 GCA_027066965.1 Archaeoglobaceae archaeon | reverse complement strand
TGTAGTTGATGGGGTTAAAACTTTTAAAATCGTTCCCGCTGGAGCTGAAGAGGAGGAAGAGGAGGAGGACGAGTTCTCTCTCCAGGCAGTGATGGAGAGAATGCAGGACATTTCTGGTCTACCTCCCTGTTTTGGCTGTCTCGAAAAGGATTGTGACGCTACATCCTGTCTAAAGCTTGAGGTCTGGTTTCTGAGAAAGGCAAGCGAAGGGCACTAAATTTTGGCTGGCTTTTTAACAAATTCGATCAAGCCAAGCCCGGTACCTCTACAGATTTTATACACGCTAAATGTTCCAAGTACTTCACGAATGTGTCAGTACATATCCTGCTCTCTAAATCGTATATATATTTTATTTAGAAAAATAATATATCTCGGTATTTTTTCGCATGATCCATGAAGTGCTCGAAAGTTATTTCGATGCTCGTACTTGTAGCAATTGTACTCGCAGGAAGCTTTGCTGGGTGCACAAACCACACAAAGCCTGCAGGTCAGACAAGTTCAGCTAACAAATCCAATATTGCAGCCAGCTCACCCAGTCCGGCAAAATTTCAGCCTTTAGAGACTGAGAGTGCAAACTCTGCCGGCTTTAAACCTGTAAAGAACATAATACTGCTCGTAGGAGACGGAATGGGGCTAACTCAGATATACGTACCCGACAGGTACCTTGAAGACTTGTACGGGGAGCACCTCATTATTCCAACGATAAAGACGAGAGGATTGATAACCACATACTCTCTCAGCTCAGAAGTTACCGACTCCGCAGCTGCGGCAACAGCTCTCTTCTCAGGCTACAAGACGATAAATCACATGATAAACGAACTGCCGAACGGAAGCGTTCCACACAGAACGCTCGGCGAGATTTTCAAGGCTGAAGGCAAAAGCGTTGGAATAGTAACCTCAACGAGGCTTACACACGCCACTCCTGCGGGAATATACGCTCACGTGAAAAGCCGCTACATGGAGAATGAGATCGCCCTCCAGCTCCTGAAGTTCGAACCCACAGTCGCTCTGGGGGGAGGTCTGGAGTACTTTCTGCCGAAAAGCATGGGAGGAAAAAGGACTGACGGCAGGAACCTCATAAAGGCCTTCGAAAAAGAAGGATATGCTGTTGTTTTCAACGAGAGCCAGCTCATGAACGTTAATCCTGAAAAAACAAACAAACTGCTGGGAGTCTTCTCAAACTCGCACATGGCTTTCGAAGTTGACAGGGAGCACATTCCCTCGGACGAGTGTCAACCTTCCGTAGCGGAGATGACGGAGGTGGCCCTTAAAATTCTCAGCAAGAACCCCAGGGGCTTCTTTCTGATGGTGGAGGGAGGTAGAATAGATCACGCGTGCCACGAGCACGATCCCAAAGCAGAGATAATGGACACAATAGCTTTTGACAAAGCCGTTAGAGTTGCTCTCGAATTTCAGAAGACTCACCCGGACACGCTGGTAATAGTAACAGCAGATCACGAAACTGGAGGTATGAGTGTCGGCAGGGGTACATTCTACGAGGCAAACTTTTCAGCTCTCAAAAACATAAACTGCAGCATTTCCTACCTAGACAAGCAGATAGTCTCAAAACACCTGAACGGCACGGCTGTGGAAAAACTCGTGGAGAAGTGGTGGCACACTAGGCTCAGCAAGGAAGAGGAGGAGCTGCTGTTTAGTCACAACCTGACTTCAGAGGTAAGGGACAGGAACATACTGACGGACTTCCCGAGAGTTAACGAGTACGTAAGAAACTGGGCTGGGTTCGCTCTCGCGAAGATAGAGAGTGAAAGAGCCAAGATTGGATGGACGAGTTTCGCGCACACGGGAGTTCCTGTCCCGGTTTACGCCGTAGGAAAGGACAGTCAGCTCTTCAAGGGATTCTACGACAACACGGGTATATACACAAGAGTTCTCGAAGCTGCCGGAGTTCTTCATTAATTTATAACGTAGTTTAATTTTTTATTTATCAATATTATAATTCGAAATTAATTTAAAATCGAAGAAAAAAATATTAGGGGAGATAATTATGAAAAAGGAAGTCCTCATCCATGCCGTCGTGCTGTCTTCTCTTTTGGTTCTTGCATTCCTCACCTATCAGACTTCTCCTTACAAACCCCCGCAATACAAACTCACTATAGGAAGAATTGTGAAAACGTCTGACGATATAGACTACAATGCTCCAATAAAAATTGGATGTCAGAGAGTCTGGGTTAAAGTCGGTAGCAAAATTTACGAATTCGATAATGTGCTCAGGGGAAACTGGATGCTCGACGAGTACTTCTACTGCAAAGAACCGGTAATCCCCCTCATGTCCAAAAATAACATTCTGTATACGGCTTCAACAAAAGTGCTCATAGAAACCGCCTACATTGTTCTCTTCCTGCTCGCAGTTGTTGCGGTGGGAGGCAAACTGGGAGTGAGGACAGTCCTATCTCTAACCTATACGACAATTTTACTCTTCTTTATTCTCTACCCAGCAATCCTCAGAGGTGCTGATCCACTCATTTCATCAATTCTAACAGCAATTGCCATTACTTTCCTGACGATGTTCAGCGTGGCTGGCGTAAATGAAAAGGCCCTCGCTGCAACGTTAAGCAGCCTCCTCGGCGTGGTTACGGCAGCCGTTCTCGGATACGCAGGAATTGTCGCGATGAACCTGAATCCTGGTGGATTCTCGGAGTTTGCACAGATGCTGTTTTTCTCCGGTCACTTCGTCGATCTATCGAAGCTTTTCTGCGGAGTTATAGTTCTTGCCTCTCTTGGAGCCATAATGGACGTTTCGATAGACATTGCCTCAGGTCTCTATGAGCTCAGCAAAAACGCCAGAGTTGACAGAGAGGCCCTCTTCAGAAGCGGAATGAACATAGGCAGGGATATAATCGGGACGATGGCAAGTACACTCGTCCTCGTTTACGCGGGGACTATGGCCGCAGCTGTCCTGTTCTTTATGGCAAAGAGAAGTCCTGTAGGGGTTATAATGGACTACAATTTCATAGCATGCGAGGTTCTGCTTGCGATGTGTGGAAGCATAGCTCTAACCCTAACGATACCCTTCACAGCCTTTGTCTGCTCGAGGCTTTACGCTTGACCAGTCTTGTTATTTAATTTTTCTTAAATTATTCGATTACCGAATGTTCGGTAACCGATATATTTAAATACTGTTAAACGAAGAAAATAGATAGAATAGTTTACAAAATGAGGTGTGCATTTTAAAGATTTAAAGGAGTTGTCGAACATGTTCGGTAAGAGAATGAAGAACACGAACCCCTGGCTCGCACTCATACCAGTCGTCATAGGCATGTTCATGGTCGTCATGGACACGAGCATACTGATGGTCGCTCTGCCAAAAATAACCCAGGACTTTCAGGCCACTGCATCTGATGTTCAGTGGTTGCTGAACGCCTACCTGATAACCCTCGTCGTTTTGCTGATAGTTTTCGGGAAAATAGGAGATGCTACGAGGAGAGACCTGCTATATACGGCTGGAATGGCAATATTCCTGATAGGGAGCTACCTTTCGGCTAAATCGTGGGACATAGGCGTCTTCATTCTCTTCAGAGTTATTCAGGCAGTGGGTGGATCCGTTATAATGGGGAACAGCCTTGCTTTAATCACAGAGCTGTTTCCTCCGGGGCAGAGGGGGGCGGCAATGGGTGTCCAGTCAATACTAATTGCAACATCCTTCGCCTTGGGGCCGGTCATTGGAGGCTGGTTGACGACAAACCTGAGCTGGCACTGGGTATTCTACATAAACGTGCCAATAGGTCTGGTTGGTGTTCTGCTGGGCTTCGTGTTCTTCCCTCCGCTCGGAGGCGTGTCTAAAGAGCCCATAGACTTTGTGGGAGTAATTCTCCTTGCCATAGGCCTAGGTTTCTTCACCTTAGCAGTCATAAAGGGACAGGACTGGGGATGGTGGGACAGAAAGACTATTTGGAGTTTCATAATATCACTCGCCTGGTTAGCTGCGTTCGTGGCGAGGGAGGCAAGCTGTGAATACCCAATCTTGGATGTAAGCCTGTTCAAGATAAGGAATTTCACAGCTCCAATGCTTGCCCTCTCATTCCTGACAATGATATTCGCCGCTGCGATATTCCTAATCCCGTACTACCTGCAGGGTGTGCTTTGCCTCTCTGCAGAAACTGCCGGAATCTGGATGCTGCCGATGTCCTTCGCCAACTTCGCGGTGTCTCCAATTTCGGGAAAGCTGAGCGATAGAATAAATCCACAGGTAACAATGTGCCTAGCTCCAATCGTCTTCTCCCTTGGACTCATGATGCTAACTGATATAGGCGTAAACGACGACTTCTGGAGCCTCGCTCTGCCATTCGCAATGCTTGGGGCTGGCGTTGGCATGATGATGCCGGCAGCTATGAACGTCATGATGAGTGCAGTTCCCCCAGAGAAGGCGGGAATGGCGAGCGGAACTTTCCAGACGTCCAACTCCCTCGCGAGGAGCATAGGAATAAGCTTCGGAGGAGCAGTATTCACAAGCAAGATGAATGAGCTAATAACAAACTTCGGGAACATGATTCCGAGCCCCCAGATGATCAAGATGATGGGTCTGCTCGCGAAGAGGGGAAACGTTCTCCCTCTTCTCGAGATCGTTGACGCGTTCGTAAAGAGTCTGCACGCTGTCTTCAGTACAGCAATACCCCTCGTTTCGATAAGCCTAGTAATAACAGCCTTCTTCGTCAGAGGAGAGGAGCACCTGAGAAAAATAGGTAGAAAAGCCAGGAGAAGGGATAGAGCTAGGAGGAAAGTTGCCGTGAGTGGTTAATTCGTTCAATTTCCAACTTTAACTTTCAGCTTTCAGCTTCACCCTGTATAAAGCGACCAAAACGACCAAACCTTAAATACTTTCCAGCGTAAAATCAGTATGGACTGTTATGGCGTGATCGGTTATCCGGTAAAGCACTCAGTCTCACCTGCAATGCACAACGCCGCTTTTAGGGCACTCGGAATGAGTGCTGTTTACGCGTCCTTTGAGGTTAAACCTGAAGATTTGAAGACAGCCATAGAGGGGGCGAGAGCTCTCGGAATAAAGGGGTTAAACGTGACTATACCTCACAAAGAGGAGGTAATGAAGTTCTCGAAGCCAGACGAGCTTGCTTCAAAGATAGGGGCAGTAAACACGCTCAAAATAGGGGAGGAAATCGAAGCATACAACACGGACGCGTACGGGGCCTTGAAAGCCCTCGAAAAGGCAGGAGTTGGAGTTGCAGGCAAAACTTTTCTCATAGTTGGAGCAGGGGGTGCTGCGAGAGCTATAGCGTTTGCACTAGTAGAGCATGGAGCTGTTGTGGTAATAACCAACAGGACGGAGCAGAGGGGGCTGAAGCTGGCTCAGGATGTCAGGAAGTACGGAGAGTGCGTGTTCGTTCCAATGAGTGAGCTCGAAAGGCTGAAGTTCGATGTACTGATAAACGCGACTCCCGTGGGTATGAACGGTTACATGCCCGGAAAACTGCCGATAGACGGAAAGCTGATAAAGGAGGGAATAGTCGTTTTCGACACAGTTTACAATCCAATGGAAACAGCATTGATAAAGCTCGCTAAGATGAGAGGATGCAAGGTCGTTTACGGAATAGACATGCTCGTCTATCAGGGAGCGAAGGCTTTCGAGATATGGACCGGAGTTACGCCTCCAGTGGATGTGATGAAAAAGGCTGCTCTCGAGGCTCTGAGTTAATGATTCGGGAATAAAGAGAGAATGAGAAGAAGGGTGGTGTTAGCAATGACAGGCGCGTCAGAGATGTCAGCTTTGGAGGCTCTCAGAATTTCGAGAGAAGTTTCAAAGGCCGTCAGAGAAGCAGTTTCAGGAATCGTCGGAAGGAGAGAGGCAGGAGAGAACGTCGGAATGGGAAAGGACGGTACCCCAACAAAGAAAGTTGACAGGGTAGCTGAGGATGCAGCGTTGGAGGTTTTGAAAGGGTATGATGTGAGTGTTGTGACTGAGGAGTCGGGAGTTGTTGGAAGAGGGAACATAGTTGTTGCTCTCGACCCCGTTGACGGAACGTTTAACGCCGCAAGAGGTATTCCGATATACTCAGTTTCCATGTGTTTCGCTGAAAGGAGAGGTAAGCAGGCGAAGTACAAAGACGCTTTTTTTGGATACGTGTGCAACCTCGCAACAGGAGACGAGTACTATGCAGACAGTACGGCCTACAAGAACGGAGAAATAATAGAGGTCTCAAGGACTAAAAGCGTCAAGGAAACGAACGCCATAATGTACTATCCCGAGAGAAACTATGGATTCAAGAGGGTCAGAATTTTTGGAGCTGCTTCGCTCGAGATATGCTTTGTTGCAGACGGAAGCGTGGACTGCTTCATAGACATAAGGCCGGGAAAAGGAAATGGCATGCTAAGAGTTTACGACGTTACAGCAGGGCTTTACGTAGCAGAAAAAGCTGGAGCTGTCGTTACAACTCCAGAAGGAAAGAGCGTCGAGGAGAAATCGTTCACGATGGAGGAGAGGTTCAGACTAGTAGTTGCAAACGACAAGTTGCATAGAGCTTTACTCGACGTTCTGAAAAGCTAACGTTAACAGAATAGGACAAAAATAAAATCAAGAGGAGAAAAAATGAAGGGTATCGTCGTCTGCAAGCCCGGTTCGGAGAGTGTTGCGGGGGAGGTTATAGACTTCCTCGAGAGCTCTGGTTATTCTGCAGATATGATAGTAGATGCGTGCAAAGATTGCGAAGGGTACGACTTTATAGTCACGGTCGGAGGGGACGGCACGATACTCAGAACTCTCCAGAGGCTGAGGGAATGCCCACCCATATTCGGGATAAACACAGGTAAAGTCGGCTTGCTGACTCACGCAACTCCAAACAACTTTAGGGAAAAGCTCAGCGTTGCCCTGAGCGAGATGAGCGTCGAGGAGTTTATGAGAGTGGAGTGCAGAGAGCTTATAGCCCTCAACGAAATAGCCCTTTTGACGGCGATGCCTGCGAGACTCGTCGAGTTCTCGATATCCGTTGACGGGGTCGAGATAGAAAGGCTCAGGAGCGATGGATTGCTAATCTCCACACCAATCGGCTCGACAGCCTACGCGCTCTCCACAGGAGGACCTATAATAGACCCAAGGATGGAGTGTCTGCTAATAGTCCCAGTCGCACCTTTCAAGCTTGGCTGGAAGCCCTGGGTCGTTGGCAGGCACAGGAGAGTTGAGGTGGAAGTGATAAGCAGGCAGTGCTTAGCTATAGCTGACGGCCACACGACGATTCAGGTGGAGCCGGGGACAACTCTTTCCTTCAAGAAGTCGAAGTACCCGGCAAGGTTCTTCAGGGTTGAGAACAGGATAGGAAAGATAGTCAGGATGTTGAGGAGCCTTTCTCTTTAGCCTGGTTTCGGTTAACTACAGTTTAGGTTGACTACAATTATAACTGTTAGCTGCTGTTAGCTGGTTGCTGTTGGCTGTTGTAACCAAATACTAGGCAATTAGCAAATCAAACCTTGAAATCAGTAAAACAGCTTAGTACATCAAGAAATCACTTTGAACAGAGTCCCCTGAGTATTTTCTCCCCCTCTCTCGTGCCCTTCACAACGAGCATGTCTCCCGCCATTATTCTTGTGTTGGCAGTCGGATTAGTTATCCACTTGTTCCCTCTCTTAACCGCTATGACGTGCATGCCCGTGTTCGTCTCCACCCTCGCCTCCCCAAGAGTTTTCCCGTCAAGACTTGACTTCTTGGCTACCTCAATCATGGTTATGATTTCGTCTGCTTCTCTCATCGCCTCGAGGAATATTGGGTGAATCTCCATCCCCTCGACTATTATTTGGGCTATCTCCTTCGCAGAATCAGCTATGTACTCGCTCGCGTGTGCTAACTCCAAAACTGCAAGAAGTGTTTTAAGCTCCTCGTCCGGCCTATCCCTCAAGCTTCTGAGCACGAGGAGCTGAACCTCATACTTCATATTGTCAACTTTTTCCTCGATGTAGCTGACCTCTTGAGCTATTTCTTCGTTCCTGTAAAGCAGAGATAGATAGCTCAGATCAACTGCAAGCTCGGAGAGGTTCTTCATCTCCACTAGAAGTTCGACAGCCTTCTCGAGGTTCTCCTCGAGCTCGGGTTCAAAGTCCTCCACTTTCTTCTCCCTTCCCGTAACGAGCTTAAAGAACTTTAGTACTCCGGAAACATCCCCCTTCGCAAATAGCACGTCTCCCTTGAGAATCTTCGTATCCTTCTCAGGGTCGAATATCCACTCGTAACCCCTTTTTATCGCTATGACCTTCATTCCAGTAACGGTGTGGAGTCTTACCTCCGCAAGAGTCTTGCCAGCTATCTCCGATTCTTCGCTGACCCTCGCCTTGACGACCGTCTCTTCGCTCTTTATTAGGGCTATCCTAACCATCTCAGCCGAAAGCTTCATTCCCCTTAAAACGAGTTCCGCTATGTCTCCTGCTGCTTGGCACATCTTCTGGCTCGCGTTTGCTATCTGGAGGATCGTGGAGACCGACTCAGCTTCGTCAACGCTCCTTGCTGCAAGGATTGAAACTATCCTTATCTGCTTGAGCAGGTCGTTAATCTTGTTTTCAAGCTCGAGAACTTCTTCAGCTATGTCCTCGATGTCGAAAAGGATTGCAGAATAGGCAAGGTCAACGATAACTTCGGACGTGTCCTTTATCTCGACCAGAAGATCCTTGACCGTACGCATTTTTCGAAAAATTTCTCTGGATTTTATTTAAGCGTTTCGTAAATCTTCTTCAGTTTTTGCGGGATGTGATTACTCTGCTCAGGTTTTTCAGTACTTCGACCGCTTTAACGACTTCTTCGACGCTCACATATTCAAGTGCTGTGTGCGAACTACTAAGAGATCCGGGACCGAAAACGACGACATCCCAGCCCGCTTCTTTCAGGTTTACAGCATCCGTCCAAGAAGGCATGTGAGAACTCTCAGCTTCGATGCCCGAAAGCTTCACAGCTTCAACGAGAAGCTCAGTAACTTCCTCGGACACGAAAGGATTGGCAAGTTCGAGGACTTCCACACCACCATACTCCTCGCAGATCTCAAGGATCTGCAGAACCGGAAGTTTCACACCATGTGGTATCAAGTACTCGAACTTCACGTCACATCTATCCGGAACAGAGTAAACGTTTTCCGGATAGGAGTGCAAGGAGAGTAGGTTAAACCTCGCGTCTCCTTCGAACTTTCTCAGCCTCTCAACAACTTCAATCGCCCTCTCTATCGCGTTCACACCGCACTCCGGCATTGAGGCATGAGAAGCCTTGCCAAATACGGAGACGAGGACTTCCAGAACCCCCCAGTGTTCCTTGCAAATTTTGAGCTCCGTAGGTTCCATCACAACAGCAATTCCCGGCCTTCTCGTCTCCGCAAAGTGCTGCGAGCCTAAACCAGTTTCCTCCTCATCAACGAAGAATGCGAAGTTCAGATTTTTGTTCTCGAGTTCCTTTGAAGCAAGGAGCATTGCCGCCAAACTCGCCTTGTCGTCTGCCACTCCAGTTCCGTAGCACACTCCGTTCTCGTACCTGAAGGGAAAGTCAAAATCGACAGTGTCCATGTGTGCTGTTACCCAAAGCTTTCCACCGCAATCGACAACGACGTTTCCAACTTCGTCAACTTCTATAGAGTATCCGGCTTTTTTCAGGTAATCGATGATAAACTCTCTCACCTTCTCCTCCCTACCGGAGGGGGATTTCAGGCTAACAAGAGTTCTTAAAAGCTTGACAACTTCTCCAGATGCATCGGACATCGTAGATTTTAAAATCAGGGAGGTAATAAAGGTTGCTGTGTTAAAGATAAACGTCAGGCGTGCGAAAGAAGAAGACTGCGACGATTTTGTTAATTGCTACGTAAAAGCTTACAGGGGGCTCGAGAGCTACGCCTACAACTCCAAGAGGGACATAAGAAGCTACTTTCGCTGGCTTATGAAGAGAGATGAAAGAGGTGTGTTTGCAGCCGAAATCTCCATTATCGGGCAGCACGGGGAGAAGGGTAGAATTATTGTCGGATTTCTCGCATGTGACTCGAACTGGTTCAGCAGGTACGAGGGAAGGGAAGTTTGCGAGGTTCACGAGATATTCGTAAAGCCAGAGTGGAGAGGTATAGGAGTTGGAGAGATGCTGATGAGAAAAGCGATGGAGTACGCAAAAGAGAGGGGAAGAGATGTCGTGGAACTCTGGGTGGGAGAAAGAAACTACAGAGCAATAAGGTTCTACAGAAAGTTTGGGTTTGAAAGCAGGGAGAAGAACGGGTGCTGGGTTAGGATGTTCAAGGTCATTGGGAGTGTTCGCTAAAGGATTTGTCAATCTCCCTAAGAACCAAGTAAAGACTTTTAAATGCTTCTTTAACGTCTTTTACTTTTGAGTTGAGGATCAGTTTTTCGTAATTCTCGAAACCATATCTCTTAATTACCTTCTTTATTTCCTTTTTAGCCTTATGCCTATCCTTGTCAGCCAATTTTAAAGGAGTGCCGTTTCTTCTGAGCAGCTCCGCTATACAATCTTCAAGGCATTCAAGATTGCCTTTTCTGCCTAAAACGGAAAAGAAGATTTCGACGTCTCTTCCTCCAAACTTGCAGAAAATATGATAGGCGTTATTACCAAGCTCTTTTTTGCCCGAAACATTACATCCCCCGCGCTCAAGTGCCTTGACGACTTCATCCATGCCCTCGTAGTGCTCGAGATCGTAAAACACAAGGAATTTCTCTAACTTGTGTTTTGATGCCAGGACATCTATTGCTCGAAATACTGCATTTCCCTTCCATACACTTTCCGGGTGTTTTCTGTTAGCCAACAACAATTCAGCACTGCACGACAGCTCTCCAGCCTGCGTTAACTTTTCAACAAATTTTTTAAGAATTTTAATATCAGCTGGCCCATCCCCAATCAAAACAAAAACGGATTTTTCCCTTGGTTCAACTGCATATTCGAATTCGATAACTCTCATAAATTACAGACAAAGCAAATCCACAGTTTTCCTCGGATCGACATTCGCTGCCAAAAGATCCTCGAGTTCTTCAAGAGTTAACGATTCCGTTAGCAAAACGTCTTCTTTATCCTTTTTGAGCTGGATCAGCCGGGCATCATCTCTGTAATCGATCAGCTCCACAAGCTCGTAAATTACGTCCAAGCTGTGAGTCGACAAAACGACCTGACATTCCTTCTCAGCGAGCCACCTGAGCAGAAACTTTACGAGGCTCGGGTGGGCAAATGTTTCGAAATCGTCCCAGAGTATCAGTTTCGGTTCTACAGCCTCGATAACCAGCATAAGCTTGACTGCTTTTTTCAAGCCCTCGCCCAAATCGCTTAAACGTACATAGTAGGGCGTGCCATCCGGCATTTCTTTTCTTAACTTCAGAGTGTCGAGGTAGATCTCCGTAAAGTCGTCGCTGACGTATTTTGAGAGCTTCTTTGGAATGGAGACATGTGCTTTCTTCTTCACAATATAGTCAGCCAATTTCTTCAAACTTTCGTCAATATTTCTCAGAAAGTTTGTGTCACTCGGAACCATAAAAACGAGATTCTGAAAGTTTTCAGAACTATGCTTAGGGTAAATTTCGGAAAGTTTTGAGTGGTATACACCTATTCTGTCACCGTAACAGCCTTTTCTCTCGAAACATTCAAATTCACACTTCTTAGCATTGGGTGAATCTTCTATCTCCAGTTTTGCTTCGCAGATGTCCCCGATCAGATACTCTATCTTCGCTTTACCAGAGTAAAAGTAAATTAAATTTTTTAAAGAATTGTGCTTGTTTTCAAGAAGTTTGAGTCTACTGGACGCTCCTTTAAATCCAACGTTGGGCGGATAATAAGGAGCCGGTAACAGCCATAGAGCTTCCAGCAGCGTCGTCTTACATGAATTGTTCCTACCAACGAGCACATTAAAGCTCGAGAATTCCAAATCGGAGAGTCTTTTTATGCCACGAAATTCGCTAACACTCAACCCGGAGACAAAAATAGAATTCATAAAATATAAAATCAGGCAGCAGCCTCAGCTTTCTCAGCCTCAGCCGCTTTGGCAGCTTCCTCCTTCTGGGCCATCTTTGACTTGATCTTCTTGAGTCTGATTATGTTCTCTCTGTCCTGCTCCTCGAGCTTGAACGTTATGTACTTCGCAGCCTCCTTCATGCTCGGTATTACTCTATACTCGAGAGCGTTAACTCTCCTCTTCGTCCTCTCTATTTCCTCTATAAGTCTCTTTACGGTCGTCTCTATCTCGGCAACCTCAAGAATTGCATCGACGAGCTCTTCGTAAGCAGCAACTGCCTCGTCAATCCTCGCAGTAGTAGCTATGACACCGTACTCTCTCTCGGTAACCTTTCTCCTTATCTTCTCCCTCTTCACGACTGGAACGACAACGCCCATTATGTTCTTCTTCTTTATCGTGAATGTCGGCTCGCACTGGCAGGAGATGGCAACGGCCTTTACTGCGAGAACTCCGTCAACTGCCTTTGCGAGTGTTATCTTCTCGTTCGCCTTGTTGTACTTCTCTACCATTCCCCCGATTACCTCTTTTGCCTCCTCAAGGATTTCCCTGAACTCCATTATAAGGCCGTCTCTCTTCATCTTCAGCAGAGCGTGACCTCTCGTCGCCATCTTTATCCTTCTCTTGAGCTTGATTAGTTCCATCCTCGTTGGTTTGATGTCTGCCATTGGTCATCCCTCCTCGCCAGCAAAAAAATTGGAGTTAAGCGGCCGCCTCAGCGGCCTCAGCCTTACCCTCACCCTTCTTCCTGTAGGCTGGGTGGTACTTCTCGATGTACTTCTTCTCTATCTTCGTCAGCTCGCTCTCAGGTAGCAGAGCGAGCAGCTCCCACCCGAGGTCGAGGGTGTACTCGATGTCTCTGTCCTCGTACTTGCCCTGCTGGACAAATCTCTTCTCGAACTCGTCAGCAAACCTCAGGTAAGCCCTGTCTCTCTCGGAGAGAGCCTCCTCACCGACTATGGCGACGAGACCTCTCAAGTCAACACCCTCTGCGTAGGCAGCGTACATCTGGTCGTTCCACTGGACGTGGTCGTCTCTCGTCATTCCCTCTCCAATACCTTCCTTCATCAACCTGCTGAGAGATGGCAGAACATCTATCGGCGGATAGATACCCTTGGCGTGGAGCTCTCTGCTCAGGACGATCTGTCCCTCGGTTATGTAACCAGTTAGGTCAGGTATCGGGTGAGTTATGTCATCACCGGGCATCGTGAGGATTGGCATCTGTGTTATAGTACCCTTCCTACCCCTGATTCTTCCAGCTCTCTCGTAGATCGTTGCAAGGTCAGTGTACATGTAACCTGGGTAACCTCTCCTGCCCGGAACCTCTTCTCTAGCCGCAGACATCTCTCTGAGAGCCTCACAGTAGTTGGTCATGTCAGTGAGGATAACCAAGACGTGCAGGTCGTACTCGTAAGCCAAGAACTCTGCTGCGGTGAGAGCCATTCTGGGCGTGAGGATTCTCTCTATAGCCGGGTCATCTGCGAGGTTCAGGAAAACGACTGCCCTCTCGAGAGCTCCCGTCCTCTCGAAGTCCTTCATGAACTGGTAAGCTTCCTCGTGTGTTATACCCATAGCGGCGAATATGACGGCGAACTCCTCACCCTCTCCTCTAACCTTGGCCTGCCTCGCAATCTGCAGGGCTATGTCGTTGTGAGGCAGACCGCTACCACTGAATATGGGCAACTTCTGCCCTCTGACGAGGGTGTTCATTCCGTCTATAGCGGAGATACCAGTCTGGATGAACTCTCTTGGGTACTGCCTAGCGTACGGGTTTATAGCGGCACCAATGATCTCTCTTCTCTCCTCGGGAACTATTTTCGGACCACCGTCTATGGGCTCACCACTGCCGGAGAGAACTCTACCAAGCATATCCTTGGAGCACGGCAGCCTGACGATATCTCCCGTAAACCTGACGGTAGAGGAGGCATCGATACCTCTTGTACCCTCGAAAACCTGGACGACGACAACATCCTTTGACGTGTCGAGAACCTGTCCTCTCTTTACAGTCCCATCCGGCAGAGTAATTGTGACAAGCTCACCGAAACCTACAGGCTCAGTCTTCTCAACGAATATCAGGGGTCCAGCAACCTTGCTTATCGTCTTATACTCTTTCATTTTCACCACCTTTCACGTTTATATAAATTAATATTACCAAAAATTAAAATAAAATTAAATTACTCACCACCCTCTCCAAACAGGGCAGCCTTTATCTTGTTCATAGCGTTCTCCAAAGCAGTCTTGTAATCCTCCTCGAATTTGGCTCTCGCGAACTCCTCCTTGCCCGGCACATTGAGGATTTCATCAATCAGCTTGCCCTGCTCAAGAGCTTGGTAGAACCAGTCGTTAAGGGTTTTGATTGCCTTAAGCAGGTCGTACTGCTTCTGCGGGGAGCAGAACGAGTCAACCGGGTGGTACGCGTACTGCTGCAGGAAGACTTCTCTGATCAGCCTCGCAACCTCAAGTAGAATTCTCTGGGACTCTGGGAGTGCATCACTACCAACGAGCTGGACGATCTCCTGCAGGTTAGCTTCTTCCTGCAGAACTTCCATTGCCCACCTTCTCAGCTCACCCCAGTCAGGAGCGACATTCTGCTCGTACCACTCTCTAAGCGTGTCGACGTAAAGGCTGTAGCTCTGCAGCCAGTTTATAGCGGGGAAGTGCCTCCTCGCAGCGAGCTTCGCATCGAGAGCCCAGAAGACCTTAACGATTCTGAGCGTGTTCTGAGTGACGGGCTCGCTGAAGTCACCACCAGGTGGTGAAACTGCACCTACGACCGTAACACTTCCAACCTCTCCGCAGAGTGTCTTGACTCTTCCAGCTCTCTCATAGAACTCTGCAATTCTTGAAGCGAGGTAGGCAGGGTAACCTTCCTCACCGGGCATCTCCTCAAGTCTTCCAGATATCTCTCTCATTGCCTCTGCCCACCTGCTCGTTGAATCGGCCATTATGCTGACGTCATAACCCATGTCCCTGAAGTACTCTGCAATCGTAATACCAGTGTAAACAGAAGCCTCTCTCGCAGCAACGGGCATGTTAGACGTGTTGGCTATGAGAACAGTCCTCTCCATCAGCGGCTTACCACTCCTCGGGTCAATCAGCTCGGGGAACTCCTCAAGAACCTCTGTCATCTCGTTTCCTCTCTCACCACAACCAATGTAAACGACTATGTGGGCGTCACTCCACTTAGCGAGCTGGTGCTGGGTAA
>JAMOMT010000042.1 GCA_027066965.1 Archaeoglobaceae archaeon | reverse complement strand
CGAGGCTGTTTCTGAATGCAGCTTATCTACCCCTGCTCTACGTGATACCTATAGTACTGATGGGGATATACTTCGCAACCCTTGCACCCCACGGCTTCGCCCTGCCAGCTGGGAAGGTCGTGTTTTCCCACTGGATTCCTCACGAGCACGTCGAGGCTATAGGTTTCATACTCGGCGCTTGGGTATTCGTAGCGATAGGCATAGGTATATTCAGGTACTGGACAGCCCTTTCGAGCGAGAAAGGCAGGACGTTCTACATCCCCATAGGTGTTGAGGGGGAGAGCAAGAGTCCTATTGACGTAGTTGAGGGCCTCTTTTACGCAATACTCGATGTAATATTCCACAGAAGGTTCAACGAGTGTGGTGAATCCAAGTACAGGTTCTACGCTCACCTTGGCGTCTTCTACGGATTCATCCTCCTTGGCATATCAACTCTGATCGCAGTGGTTTACATGCTTCAGGGAAGAGAGCTTGGCCTGCCACTGACAGACCCGGCGAAAATAATAGGTAACACTGGTGCTGTTCTGCTGTTCGTCGGAGCAAGCTGGCTCGTTTACGAGAGGTTCGTCAAGAAGGATCAGGTTGGCTTTGGTGGCTACTTCGACTGGTTTTTCCTCGGCAATCTTTACGCTGTTGCAATAACTGGTATTCTGACTGAAGCTCTTAGACTTGCCAACGTGGCGGCAGCGTATTACATGTACGCAATACACCTGATATTCGTCTTCGTACTGCTGATATACGCACCGTACTCGAAGTTCGCTCACCTCGCCTACAGAACGATAGCTCTCGCACACGAGAAAAGCTTTGGAAGGTAAGTTTTTTTGTTTTATTATTTTTTCTTGCTTTTTACTTCGCTTTGTTTTTCTTTATCTAACAGTTTTTAGCTTATTCCGCTACTCTCAGAGCAAGCTTTTTATACCGTTCGTGAAGGTAAATTGTGAAAATACCCGCCTTAGCTCAGTGGTAGAGCGCGGGCCTGTAGTTCGGCCTTGCTTCCCGCAAGGGGAGCAGATAGCCCGTGGTCCCCGGTTCAAATCCGGGAGGCGGGACTCATCACTTTTAATTTGAGTCCCGTGCCTATTTTCTGAAGGATTCTGGTTATAGATTACAGGGTCGGACTACTATCGGCCTAGCGTCACCATTATATGCTTCCTAGGAGAAGGTTGACATGAGCGCTTTCTACCCCAACCTCAGGGTTGACAGGACACTCGAGAGGTTCAGAAGGAGGCACCCTGAGGACTATGAGATCGTCGAGAGCTTCGCAATGGACCTCCTCGTCCAGGGGATCTCCGAGATGAGGGTCTCGAGCTACGTCTCGTTCCTCGTGAGAATACTCGACATTGCCGGAAAGCGCCTCCTACCAAAACTCCGGAACTTCTACCCACACCTTCATGTAGCTAACCTCCTAACAATTGTTGGTGAATTACCAACAATAAATGGTTTGTTATTTACTAACAATTGTTTGGATAATATTAAACCATATTATAAAACAGCACATGTCCAACAAAAGTTGGATGAATGACAACGCACTAAAGATTCTTAAGAAAATATCAAAGACGGGAAACTTCAGAATACTTCTTGCACTATCTGAGGGACCTAAGAGATGGAGCGACCTTGAGAAAGTTGTTGATAAGAAAACACTGTCGTACGGTATCAACGAACTTGTAAAACTTGATTTAATTAAACCAACGATCTTAGACAGTTCTCCAAAGGGATCCAAAACGTACGTCCTCACAGACTTCGGCAGGTTTGTTCTGCAGAAAGCTTGAATAGATCGAGGAGTACGGGAAGTAACCCTTTTTAACATCAAAGCTCAACTTAAATGCATGAAGTTCAAGGTCGTTCTGGAGGAAGCGGAGGAGGGAGGCTACATCGCTTACGTTCCCTCCCTCCCGGGATGCGTTTCTCAGGGGGAGACAAGGGAGGAGGCGATCGAGAACATTAAAGAGGCTATCGAGGTTTACTTGGACATTGACGATGCCGAGATAGAGGCTGAGCTCACGGGCAAGAAAGCTGAGGTCGTTGAGATCACACTCTAACCTTTCGCTTTCAATCCCATTTTTGTCGGTAGTAGTTGTGAAGCTTCCTGTAGTTTCAGGAGAGGAGGTAATCAAAGCCCTGCACAAAGCCGAGTTTAGAGTTGTCAGGCAGAAGGGCCCACGTGCGTTTGGAGAAGAGAGTGAAGGAAGGAACAATTAAGGTCACAGTGCCTCTGCACCGCTCGCTTAAGAGAAAAACTCTGCAGATGATTCTGAAGCAGGCTGGTTTAAGCGTTGAGGAGTTTCTGAAGCTGCTTTGACCACCTCTGGCCATGCATATAGAAAAGCTTAAGTAAAACTTAACAGGAGAGACTAAGGCGATAGTAGAGCCAAGAGGATTCTGGTTTCAGGAAAATCTGCCGGGAGGTGGGACTTTTTATACTTTTATATTGGCTTATAATGTTTTAGAAATATTGAAGATTGAGGAGTATGGAAAAGTAGGCTCTTTTCAAAATTCAAGTCTTGAACGTGGACACATGAAGTTCAAGGTTGAATATGGTTGCGATAGAACTCAAAATCTCAAGTATTTTGATTTATCTTTAAGTTTTTCTTCTTCAAAGCTTTGAAGAACCCAGTGCTCTAGGAGAGTTTCGATGCAGACTTGATAAAGCTCAACTCTTCTGTTTGGTAATCTTAGCTTCTGTAATATATTAATGCTATTATTGTAAGCAAAAGTAGATTTGTCGCCAATCTTTCTACACTTTTGTTCTCAAAATTGAGTTTATCAAACGCTCTATATTTCTTTGATAGAGTTATCACCTGAAATATCAGCTATTTGAAAATAATGAAATTAAGTTTTTTACGTCATCAGTGACTTTCATCCTAACTGATGTGTCAATAACTTCATCTAATCCATCTAGTAAAACTAGGGCTTTTCCATTCTTTAGCGCCCATTCAAAAAGTTTTCCAGACCTTTGGGATTTTATGTGGTCAAACAAGTCGACTCTTTTTTCTGAATATTCGGAGATCCTAATATAGATAGATATGAAAGCTAGGTCTTTATTTAGATAAGCAAGCATCTTTAATAGTGTTGCCTTTCCTGATCTCGGATCACCTAAAATTACACATTTATCAAAATTTAAAATTTAGTTTGAGTTACTTTTTTATATTACTTCGTCGAACCCTCAGCAGCCCTTACAAACCTCCTCACGAGCGTTGGGTAACTGAGGATGTGGACGTGGATGTAGTTAACAATAGTGTTCTTCTTTATCGCCCCGTCTCTCGCCCCATCTATTCCCTTGCCCCTCTTAACTCTGTAAGTAAACTCGAGCTTTCCCTTAGGTATAACTTTGGAGTAGTGGAACTCGTGACCAACAACGATGT
>JAMOMT010000041.1 GCA_027066965.1 Archaeoglobaceae archaeon | reverse complement strand
TTCTTTCCCGGGAGCTTTCTCTTACCCGTTATCGCTAAATTCCTCGCAAGCTTTGGGCTTCCGAAAAGCAGAGAGTCGTAGTCCTGAGAGCCTGTGTAGTCAACATCTCCCTTCGCAGCCATGTAAGCAGCCTGAGCTTCACCCTCGCTCGGAGCCTGAACGACTGGAATTCCCATCAGCTCGAGGAGCTTTATCGAGGATTCTATTATGTAATCGTCAACTCTCGCAGCAGCCTGAGCGTACTTCTTCGCGTCCTCTCCCCTCTCGAGAGCCTCCTTCCACTTCCTCTCAGCTTCTTCCCTCCTTTCCCTCCTCTCCTCGAGTTCTTCCTTCTTGAACTCCGGTGGTTCTCCGTCAAACACGAATATCGGCCTTATTCCGACCTCCACCATGTTTGATACCCTGTAAAGGATTCCGGAGAGATGAGAGGTTATCCTGCCCTGCGAGTCCTTGAGGGGCGTCCCATCGGGCTGCCTGATTATGGAGATGAATTGGTATAGTGTGTTCAAAGCGTCAACGGCGATCTTTTTACCCGCGAAGTACTCGAGCTCGACAGTTTCCCTCTCGAGTATGTCGCCTATGTCTGTACCCATGATAGTAACTCCTTGCTCGCTTAAGGAATAGTTTTCGTTTCTCCCGTAATCGGTTTTTGAGGTTTCGCCAAAGGTTTAAGGTGAGACTGCCAGAAATACCAAAGCCAAAAAATATCAAACAGAGACACAAGTGCAGAAGCACAAACGTAAATAATACTGCCCGAGTGAGGCAGAGAACATGCTGATAGACAACGAGAAGAAGCTCGGGCTGGATGACACTTTCAGGTTTTCCTGCCACCCCGGAATAGGGTGCTTCAACGAGTGCTGCAGGAACCTGACGCTCATGCTCATGCCCTACGACATAGTCAGGCTGAAAAACGCTCTCGGGATGAGGTCCTACGAGTTTCTCGAAAAGTACACTACCTGGCACGTTGGTGCTGCGACAGGCTTGCCCGTCGTAACTGTAAAGCAGGTCAACAATGCCTGCCCCTTCGTTAGCAAAAAAGGTTGTACAGTCTATGCTGATAGGCCAGCATCCTGCAGGCTCTATCCGCTCGTTAGGATGAAGAGCGCTAAGGAAGAGTACTACTACATCGTTTACGAGGACTTCTGCGAGGGACACAAGCAGGAGAAGGTGTGGACAGTCAGGGAGTGGATAGAGAATCAGGGGGCTGAGGTATACAACAGGATGAACGACGTGTTCATGGAGCTCGTCCTCGGGATCTACTCTTCCGGTAGAAAGCTCAACGGAGATGAAATGGCAAGGTTTTACACTGCATGCTATGATGTTGACACGCTTCGAGAGCTTGCAGAAGAGTTTGGGTGCGAAAAAAAGGAGGATGATGTCGAGCAGATGCTTGAAGGAATAGAGCTGATGAAGTGTGAGCTACTGAAACGCTGAAATCTCAAGCGCGAGTGTTGTTGTTAATCCGGCCACCTCGGTTCTCTCTTTTCAAGGAAAGCTGATAGTCCCTCCTTAGCCGCCTCTTCTCTGCTCATCTCGACTATCACGTCTATTCCGTAGAGTAGTGCGTCGAACTCGTTCATACAGTACTGCTTGTAAAAGAATTCCTTTCCCCTCTCAATTACGCTCCTGCTGAAAGTTGAGAGTTTCTTCGCGAGTTCAAAAACCTCCTTTTCCAGCTCCTCATCTTTTACAACCCTATTTACGAGGCCTATTCTCTCGGCCTCTTTAGCGTCTATCATCTCTCCTGTAAAGGCCATCTCGAATGCCTTCTTCCTACCTATAGACCTGCTAACAACCGCGAGAGGCGTAGTACAGAAGAGGCCTATCCTAACTCCCGGCAGAGAAAACTTGGTACTTTCTGCAGCCACAGCCATGTCACAGGCTGCAACGAGCTGGCAGCCAGCCGCAACGGCGTAACCGTGAACCTGAGCTATCACGGGCTTGGGAATCAACCTTATCTTCCTCATCAACCTGTAACAGTTCTCGAAAATAGTTCTGACTTCTCTTTCATCGCCCTCTCTTATCTCTCTAAGGTCGTGACCCGCGGAAAAGCACTTTCCGGCCCCCTTTATCACAATTGTTCTGACTTCTTTCCTGCTAGCTTCATCTATCGCGTCGCACAGAGCGTTCAACATCTCCATTGACAGGGCGTTCCTTTTTTCAGGTCTGTTCAGAGTCAGGTAGGCTACATTCCTTCCCTCCTCCACCTCTACCTCTTCGTAGAGGACCTCATCCCCGCTCCCGAAACTCGTGGAAAACTTCATGATAATTAGTGAACCTGAACCGTATTTATTTCTTTGCTGAGAGAAGCTTAAACGTTTTTTAGAAGCCTATATAGGGAGATTGAAGAATAGAGGGGTCGTTTCCTGACCAGTCATATCAGAAAAGCTTAAATTTAAGTTAGCTTAGCGGAAGGCTGAGCAATGTAGATGAGTGACGGAAGTAGTTGCGTGAAGTGGTGTGTGAGGTAGAGAGTGAGATCCGTAAGTATGCTGGATGAGTTGATTAGGGTACGGGCAGATAATTAAGATTTAAAAAGAGGGGGAGCCGACGGCGAGGTGCTAGTCATGCAGCAGCTTGTGGGGGCAACGCTGTTGAGGTTTCTGGACGTCGTTTCGGGACAGATAGAGAATCTAAAGAGAAGTCTGGATATGAGACAAGTAGAGGAGTTCATGAACGCAATAGAACAGGCAAGGAAGATCTTCGTTATGGGAGCTGGCAGAAGTGGATTCGTCGCAAGAGCTTTTGCGATGAGACTAATGCACCTCGGCTACGATGTTTACGTCGTCGGAGAGACGGTAACGCCAAGAATAGGAGAGGAGGACCTGCTCATAACAATTTCCGGCTCGGGTGAGACAACTTCCGTCGTTAACATAAGCAGGAAGGCAAAGGAGGAAATAGGCTCCATGCTCGCAGCCATAACCCAGAACGAAAACTCAACTCTCGCGAAGATGAGCGATGTCGTCGTTTTGCTGAGCGGGAAGAACAAGTACCAGAGAGACGAGGAGCTAAGCAGCATAGCCCCCCTCGGAACGATGTTCGAACTGACGGCTCTGATCTTCCTCGACGGACTGGTAGCTGAACTGATGAACCTCAAAAGACTGACAGAAAAAGACCTCGAAAAGAGGCACGCCGTACTTGAGTGATTTTCACACGCTCATCCAAGTACGCTACTTGAGATAGGGACGAAGGTCAAAGTGCTAAGTAGCGTTGAAGGAGATTTCAGCCATGACAGTGTTGCTGGTAATAGACATGCAAAACGATTTCTGTAAGAGGGAGGGGGCCCTTTTTCTCGAAAGAAGTGAAGGGCTCGCTGAAAAGATTGCAGAAGTTGTCTCAAGTGCGAAGAAGGCTGGATTTCGAGTTGTCTACACTCAGGACTGGCACAGGGAGGACGACAGTGAATTCGAGCTCTGGCCAAAGCACTGCGTCGAGAACAGCTGGGGAGCTGAAATCGTTGAAGAACTTCCAGAGCCGGACTTTTACGTCAAAAAGAGGAGGTATTCTGCTTTTCTGATGACCGATCTCCCGCTTTTGCTGAACGAGCTGGGGGAGAGAGAACTGCTCCTAGCAGGAGTTGCTACAGATGTGTGCGTCATGCACACGGCAGTTGACGGATTGCAGTTCGGATACAGAGTGAGTATAATAAAGGATTGCACAGCTGGGACGAGCAAGGAAAGTGAGGAGTTCGCTTTAAAACACATGGAAATGCTCGGGTGCAGGATCGTGAACTCAGATATCATTCGACCTTGAGACAGGGGTGAACTCCGCTCTCGCAGTACTCCTTGAAGTGGTTTAGCCACATCGGGTCAGCTGGGGACTCTTCGACGAACTTCACGAACTTCTTCAGCTGGGTTATCGTTTCCTTGTGCAAAATGTGCTCCATTATGCAAGCATCCTCCTCAGCTATTTTTTCCGGAACGCCAAGGGTTACGAGGAATTTCACGAGTATCTCTCTCCTCTCCCTAACGCACTCGGCAACCATCCTGCCCTCTGGAGTAAGAGACACAAGCAACCTTTTCTCGTACACGACGAAACCCCTACTGGCGAGCTTGGAGAGCATCTCCGATACGCTCGCAGGTTTGACTCCCAAGTACTTCGCTATCTCCTTGACTCTCGTGTAACCTCTCTCCCTACTAAGGCAGTATATCGCCTCGAGATAGTCCTCGGTCCTCCTACTCAACCTGAAGTCGTTCCTCTCACGCCCGTTCTGATCGTCCACGCCAGCTCACCACCCTTTAACAGTTACTCCCTCTCAACCAACACCTTCATCGCGAGTCCCCTCCCGACAACGAGCCTCGTTCCGTTAACCGCCACCAGCACAGCTCCTCCAGAGTTCTTTATCACCCTGATCTCCTTGCCCTCAATTATGCCGAGGTCCATCAGGTTTCTGTGGGCCCCAGCTCCGCCCAGAATTGCCTTTATTTTACCGGCTTCTCCGCTCCTGAGAGATGAAAGGGGTATTACAACGCTCACACTCAATTAGGCATACCTAAATTATATAATTCTTTCGGTAAGCCTAAACTAAGAGGGGGCACGGCTGGGAGAAAATTAAAGGCACAATAAACCATGAAGCTTTCGGAACCCGGTGGAAACGAGAGCTTGAAGAGCATAAACGCTCAAGGCGAGAGCCACGAGGATCGAAACCAGAGAGGCGGTTACACAGTACACACCCGTGAAAGAGACGACCATGAACTGAACTGTAAAAAGTTCTGGTCTTTCTATTATCGGTACTATTTCGAGCCTCTTAAACGTGTACATCATGTAAGCCGAGAGAGCGACTATAGCCAAAGCCACCACGCCCGTGATATACTCAACCCCCTTACCGAGTGGAAACCTAACGTCCTGACAGACGACATAAACGAGGGAAACGTAAAAGACTGCGTCTCTAAACCTAGAGATTCTAAAACCCCACAACCGGGAGAGGAAGTAAGTACCCATTATTGCCACCGCGAGCATGAAAATGGAGAGCACCTCTCTCAGAATGTAGAAACCATAAATGTCCGAAAAAACGAAGAGTCCAAACACGGTATAAGTTATGTGAACGCTGCTTATCGCCGCCATACCAGAAGAGTACTCCCTCGGCGGGTTCAGGGAGTACCCGAGAATTCCGGTAAAAATTAGAAGAAGCGCCAAAGTGGTTATGCTTGGCATGCCGCTTTTAACTTCGGTTGAAATAATAACATTTTGATTTTTGAGGGTCCGAAACAGTTTTTAGCACCAGCAAAACCACTCAAAACAGCCCCGGTGGGGTAGCGGATATCCTTGGGGGCTGCGGACTCCCAGACCCGGGTTCAATTCCCGGCCGGGGCGTTTTAAATTCGTTTGATTAGTAGTTTACCTAAGAGTAAATTACTCGTAAGTAAATTCATTAACAGGTCCGACGAACTTAAGCTGCTGGAGAAGAGGTTTAACTCAGGAAAGGCAGAGTTTGTAGTTATCTACGAGAGGAGAAGAGTTGGCAAGACAGCCTTAATTCTCAAGTTTCTGGAGAATAAGAGGGGAGTATACTTTCTGGCGAGAGAGACGAGTAATGCGGAGAATTTAAGGCGCTTTTCCCAGAAAGTCGCTGAGCAGTTCAAAGACGAGTTTCTTCTGAAAAATCAGTTTAGAGCTGGGACGCTTTCTTCGAGTACCTAGCAAGAGTTGGCGGCAGGTTCGTCGTTGCAATAGACGAGTTTCCTTACTTTGGTTAAGGCCAACCGATCCCTGCTATCGATTCTACAGGAGTACTGGGATGTCAAGCTCAGTAAAGTTGAAGCTCAAGCCCATGAAGTTCTTCCAAGTCAGAGAGTTTTCCCCGAGTTATAGATGGGAGGAACTCATAAAAGTTTACGGGACGCTGGACGGGAATCCCGCATACCTGCTGGAGTTCAACGGAGACCTTACTTTCGAAGAGAACCTCGCGAGATACCTCAGAATCGACTCAATTCTGTACCAAGACGCACTTTTCGTTTTGAGGGAGGAGTTCGACGATCCAAGGAACTACTTTGCGATAATAGAGGCAATAGCAAGGGGTAAGACTACCCTAGGTGAGATAGTAAACGAAACGGACCTGGACAGGGGTCTTGTCGGAAAGTACATCCCAGTTTTGAGGGGAGGTCGAACTCGTCAGGAGAGAGGTGCCAGTAAACGAGAGCTACAAGAGCCGGAAGGGCAGGTACTTCATCAACGACTTTTACTTCAACTTCTGGTTTAGGTTAGTCTATCCGAACGCCGACCTTATAGAGAGTAGAGAAGGGGAGCTTTTGATAGAGCATAATTCTCAAGGATTTGGACAGTTACCTCGGCCTCGTGTTCGAAGAAGTTGCCAAGTTTTTGCTCAGGCTGAACAGAGAAGGGGTCTTTACCTTTCAAGTTCACGAAAGTAGGCAGGTGGTGGCACAGGCAGGAGGAGATTGATCTAGTTGCTCTGAACGAGAGAGAGAAGGGCGTTATTCGTAGAAGTCAAGTGGAAAGATCTCAAAAGGAGGGACGTAAGAAGGATTTTAAGCGAGCTTGTACGGCCTCGGAGTGTAGTGGCGTTTACTTCTATCTGTTGTCGTGTGCTTAAATATCGACGAGAAATCAAAAATTCCCTTTGAAACACTACTCCTCTTTGTTCCTAAAAGCGTGTCTGTAAGTTCTTTCAAAGCTTCATTGAACGCTGCACTATCCGCGGCTTCCACAACTCCCAAACATTTGAAGACTTTTTCAAGACCTTTAAATGCAAATATCTCCACGAGTTAGTCCTTCAACAACATCTCTCACCATTTCTATAACGCTTTTGTAATCAGAAGATTTGCTGGCTCTGGTTAGCTTATCTAATGCGTCTTGAAGAAGTTTCTGTTTATTTAACAGAATTTTCAGTGATTCTCATATGTCCTCATCAGGTATCTTATCAAGCTCGTTGGGATTTATCGGCTCCACAATTACTTCCAAAAACCTTCTCCTGAGCATGTCTGCAGGTTCCAGTATTTTCCGTACGAAATGTTGGCGAGCTATTTTGAATTTTTTGCTGCTTGATGCAGTTAGATAAACTAAAACTCCCAGCAGTAATCCAAGATTTTCAGGTTTATCTAATAATCCCCAACAATGAACATCCCAATGGAAATACACATCCTGTTGATTGAAGCTTTCACCAATTTCGTTGATTTCCTCAAGGGTTAACGGCTCGGAAACAAGCCATAGATCTTTTACATCGATATTCCAAACACTATTAACGACTGCATCTTATCTCTTACTCTATTTCTACTAGAGATATTCTCAAAAATCAAATATCTTTCGATTTTAAGACATAAACTTTAAGACATAAACTCCTAACTCATCCCTCGTTTCGAGATCATTAGTCCAATTACTCATCTCGTCCTTCTTCCTGATGACAGCTTTACCGTACCTAACTCTCGCGGTAATCCTAACCTGTCGAGGGTAATCTCTGCTCCGCTCCAATCTTAGACTATCAATATCAAATTCTCCTTCTTTAAGGGTAATAAGTACCAAACTACCTACCATAATGTTCTGATAATAACTAAAGTTTATAAATCTTATTTTCCTTAAACTCATAAATAAAAAATCAAATACAAACTTGCTCAGTAATCGTCCTGTAACAGAACAAAAAATAACTCAAAAGTTATTAAACCTCCAAAAAAACAACTGGCATGATCGCTCTCACCAAGATGCTCACTGGAAAAGCGACGGTTTCAAAACACCTCACGTACAAGGGTGAAGGTATAACTCAGGAATTCAAAGAAATCAGTCAAAAACCAATTCCAGTCGTCGTGTGGAACTCAACCCTGAAGTGCAACCTGAAGTGTGTTCACTGCTACGCCAACGCCGGCAGAAAGGTGAACGAGCTGACAACTGAGGAAGCAAAAGCAATGATAGACGACCTCGCATCAATGAAAGTTCCCGTCCTCCTCTTCAGCGGTGGAGAGCCTTTGCTCAGAGACGACCTATTCGAGCTCGCGGAGTACGCTGTGAGAAGAGGAGTTCCCTGCTCCCTCTCAACTAATGGAACCCTAATAACGGAGGAAGTTGCAGAAAGGCTGAAAGAGGCTGGTTTCAGCTACGTTGGCGTTAGCATAGACGGCCTTAAGGAGGTCAACGACAGGTTCAGAGGAGTGAGGGGAGCTTTCGACAGAGCTTTTGAGGGGCTAATAAACGCCAAAAACGCTGGCATAATGACTGGCATAAGGTTCACCGTCACGAAGTACAACCTCAAAGATGTCCCCGCTGTCATAGACCTGCTTGCTGAGAATGACATTCCAAGATTTTGCCTCTACCACCTCGTTCCTTCTGGCAGGGCCGACTTCAGCCAAGACATAAGCAACGAGGAGAGGAGGGAGCTCATAAACTGGCTAATAGAAAAGGCAATCGAACTGCACGAGAGTGGTTACGTTACTGAAATTCTTACAGTTGACAACCCTGCAGACGGTGTTTACCTTCACCTCTGGCTGAAGGAGAGGGGAGAAGAGGAAAAAGCGAGGGAGGTTCTGGAGTTTCTTAAGTTGAGGGGAAGCGACAACAGCGGCAAGAGGATTGCTTGCGTTGATGCGGAGGGCTTTATCCATCCAAACCAGTTCTGGTGGGACTACAGCTGTGGAAACGTAAGAGAGGCTCCTTTGAGCGAAGTCTGGCTCAATCCCAAGGATGAGCTGCTGATAAAGCTCAGAGAGAAAACGAGGTACCTCAGAGGCAGGTGTGGCAAGTGCAAGTTCAAGGAGTGGTGCGGTGGTTTCAGGCTCAGGGCTCTGAGGGCTGGAGACCTATGGGGTGACGATCCAAGCTGCTACCTGAGAGATGATGAGATTCTGTAATTTGTGAGATATATTTTTTAGAAACTATTATTAAAATTATCTATTATTTGAGCTACACGCTATTTCGGCGATTTATTACTCGTTCAGGACAATAATACAAAAGTTCGATATCAGTAAACGATAAATAAACCAGACGTGAATACGTGTTGAACTCTGGAGGTGTTCACGTGCTGCAGATTTTTGATTACGCATTATGCTTAATCCTGATCACGATTGGACTTATAGGATGTAGCTTCGAAACTCCCTCGGAATACCTCGGTGGAGAAAGAGTTCTTACTTCCATAGTCGTGTTTTTCGCTGCGCTCTCAGCTTACCTCCTCGTGTACGCACTCAAAAACCACATTCACTGCGGATGTCTGTGTTTTGCGGCCGTGCTCGTGAAGGGTGTTCTCGCTGCAATTATAGCCTACGGACTCTATCAGGCACTGAACAAGTGGCAGACCAAGGTGGAAAATGTAACAAGTATTCTGCTTTACCTGAGCATAGTTTACCTCATGGGAAAGACTCCTCCTTTTGACGAACTCGGTAGGAGGATCGTAACGGAGTTTACGGCACTGCCCATTTTCGCATCCGTGGTAATAGTTCTCCTGACATCTCTCGTGATAATCGAGGTCGAGAGAATTGGTGCCCCCTTCTACTTTGACAACTTCGAGATCATAAGAATGTGCTACGCGATTGTAGCTCTACTCGGTCTTTGCTGCTTTGGAAATGGGGTTGCGTTCGTCTCCTGCGTTGTCATAACTGTACTCGATTTCTACGCACTTTTCACGATTCTCAAATTTGCCAAGAGCTTAATGTGACTTGCTGCACCTCGAGCTACAGGAAAAACAGTTTTATTGAAGATAGACGGCCTTTCAACGGTGTCAGAAATGAGAGTTCTCGCGTTTCAGCACTACCCCACGGAGCCAATGGGGTACATAGAGGATATTCTTGAGAGGGAGGGGGTGGAATTCGAGTACGTCAGGCTGTACGAGCAGGAGTGTCCGAGTTTTGAGGATTTAAAGTCGTTAAAGTGCACACATCTCGTCTTCATGGGTGGGCCGATGGGCGTTTACGAGGAGGAGAAGTATCCGTTTCTGAAAAAAGAAAAGGAGATCATCAGGAGGGCTCACAAAGAGGGGATTCCAGTAATAGGTTTCTGCCTCGGAGCCCAGCTAATAGCGAGTGCGCTGGAGAAGAGAGTATATCCCTTCAAGAAGGAGCTTGGATGGTTTGAGGTTGTAAAAGTCAAGGAGGATATAGTAACGAAGGGTTTGCCTGAAAAAATGAGAGTTTTCCAGTGGCATGGCGATACTTTCGAGTTACCCGACGATGCCGTTTTCCTGTACAGAGGAGAGGAAGTTCCAAATCAGGCTTTCAGGGCTGGAAAGTGCGTGGGACTTCAGTTCCACCTTGAAGTGACTGAAGAAATAGTCAGAACGTGGCTGAGAGACGAGGAAATGAGCAAGGAAGAGAAAGAGAAGGTCCTGAAAGATACGGAGAAGTACGTCAAAAAAGCGAACGAGCTGTGTGAAGTTCTTGTCAAGAACTTTTTAGAACTCTGACTTTTTATTTTGTATTAATTATTATTTTATTTTTTATAATCTAACTAAGTAAATTTAGTCAATAAATTAAGTAACCAGCCCAACAATCAGCAACCTAAAGCAGGTAAAACAAAACAGCATAAGTGAGGAAACCAAAAGACTCAAAATGCAGGCCAATAAAAAGCTGAAGCATGGTTTTGATGAGAGAGGAGGAGCTAAGACGAGAGGCCGTAAAACTTTCAGCTTACTTAATGGCAGTTTCTGCGAGAACAGCCCCAAAATCGAAGGGAGAAGACGACATAGAGATAGTTTACGTCGACGGAGAGGAGAAGGACAAGATTGCGGAGGAAATGATAAGGATAGGAAAAGAAAAGGAAATCTCCGGCTTCGTCAGGGATGGAGAGAGCTTGAAAAAGAGCGAGGCGATACTACTGATAGGAGTTTTCGGAACCAAGCCGATAAAGCTGAACTGTGGTGCTTGCGGTATGAGCTGCGATGAACTCGAAAAAGCCGAAAAGATCGAGGGGAAGGACTACAGGGGGCCAAACTGTGCCTTCAAGCTGATAGACCTAGGGATTGCCATTGGTTCTGCGGTAAAGCTCGCCTCGATCATCAACGTTGACAACAGGATAATGTACAGGATAGGGACAATAGCGAGGAAGCTTGGTTACGCTAAGGCTGATGTCGTAATGGGCATACCTCTCGCCTGCACAGGAAAGAATCCTTTCTTTGACAGGAAAGAACCGGGAACTGAAAAGGAGAAATGATTCTCGACTTTCCCTCCACCACTCTAAGCAGGAGACTCGCGAGGAAGTATCAGTACGACGAGTTCATAGTTAGACGCTGGATAGGTATATTCGGTGAGGGAGAAGCGGTAGAACTCATAAAGGCCATGGAAGAGGGCGTTCCAAAGTACATAAGAATAAATACAATAAAAACGAGGGAGAAAGGAATCGAAGAGAGAGACGTCGTCGAAAGGCTCGAAAATAGAGGATTTTCTCTCTCAAAGACTGAGATCCCGTACTGCTACGAGGTAGTAGAAGAGCCCTACTCTATAGGAGCCACCCCGGAGTACTTGATCGGCTACTACTATGTAATGGACAAGTCTTCCTGCGTTCCCCCCCTCGCCTTAGCTGAGGACTGCAGAGACGTCGTTGCCGACTTCGCCGCTTCTCCCGGAGGAAAGGCTACGATGCTCGCCCAGCTCGTCAAAGCAGTGATCGCTCTCGAAGCACAAAAAGAGAGAATTCAGGCACTCGTGGACAACGTTCACAGAATGGGGGCTTACAACACAGCTATTCTGCACATGGACGCGAGAGATTTTCCCGGAGTTTGCAAGGTCGATGGAGTTCTTCTCGATGCTCCCTGCAGTGGGGAGGGAATAATACACAAGGATGAAAGCAGGAAGAGGAGCAGAGGGGCAGAGGACATAGAGTTCTGCTCGAAACTGCAGAGAGAGCTGCTCGAGGCTGCAGTTAAGAGCGTTAAGGAAGGGGGAGTTATCGTTTACTCGACGTGTTCTCTAACTCCAGAGGAGAACGAGTTCGTTATTCAGTGGGCCCTCGAAAACCTGCCGGTGAAGCTTGAGAAAATAGGGCTGCCAGGGGAGGAAGGTCTGACTGAAGTTGCCGGAATAAAGCTTGACGAGAGCTTGAGGCTTGCGAGGAGGTATTACCCCCACAAAAACAGGTGCTCAGGGTTTTTTGTCGCTAAGATGAGAGTGCTTGAGTGATTTATTACTTAAGTTAATTTAGCCTTCGCCAAATGCCAAACTCAAGAAACAATTTCAAGTTAGGTCAGATACCTGCAGCACGAGATCGGCAGAATCCTCGCATCTTTTACTTCTCTGAGATTTTCTCTGGGCCTTTCGAGGATGTCACTTTCGTTAATCTGGCTAATTAGCTTTTTCCCGCACTCCAGAATTTCGTCCATCTCCTTTCCGTACTTTTCAAGAATTTGGCAGACCGTGTTTATAAGATTATTATTCATCATAAACTATACAACCACCAAGATAATTCACATCAATACTGTTCTGGTTCCTTTCATTTCTATAAACTCTAAATACGTAAAAGCTTTTCAGTTCATTCAAAGCCTTTTCAGCCTTTTTTCCAGTGATTGCCTATGTCTTCAACGAGCATTTCACACTTTGAAGTTATATTTCCATAATGGTTACACAGATTAAACTCTATATACAAAAATCTACTAAACTCAACCGTAGATTTACCTGCAGTGGCGTTTAATTCCTTCAAAAACTCTTCTGCCAGAGCGTTTAACTCTTCCAGGTGTTTACATATCGCCTTTTCGTAAAGCCGGTATGTAACTGCGATACTCTGAAAGAAGATACCCACAAGTATAACAGACAGTATAAGGTATGCTGGCATTAAATGCCCTGCGAAAAGAGATGTAAGTCGCGTTTAAGATGTTCAGCAAAACGCTACTGCAAACACTACCGAGGCAAGCAGGACTACTCCAAGATTTCTCCTAATTACGAATATCAGAAGACCCATCGAAACTTGCTTGGGCTTAAAATATAAAAAATTAATCGGGCTTAAACCTCAGTATAGCCGCTATACCTCCGAAAGCGTTGTAGAGCATGGCTCCCTCCTCGCTCT
The DNA here is from genome assembly GCA_027066965.1 of Archaeoglobaceae archaeon. GTDB lineage: Archaea > Halobacteriota > Archaeoglobi > Archaeoglobales > Archaeoglobaceae > WAPX01. Next base: position 2,354 of record JAMOMT010000041.1, on the reverse strand, counting down.
CCGTCGATAGAAACTCCACTTTAGCTCCAGTGCTCTCCGCAAGCTCAGACAGCTCAAGCACTATGTCCTGCCTCTCAACTTCCTCCATGGGCACGTTGCACTCCTCACAGAAGTGCTGGCTCTCTCCCTTGAACCGGAGTGTCTCCTCGACTTCCTTCCCGCACTTCGGGCATTGGTACTTGACTCGCTCGAGTCTGAGGTCCTCGCTGAGCAGGAGAGTGTCCACGGCTCCAAGGGTTATGTACCTTCTAACCTCCTCCTCTCCGTAAGCTGCCAAGCCATCCCTCGCAATCTCCTTCAGGAAGCGATCCATCAGCTTCTTCTCCTTCATCAGGTCGAGCTCCTGTAAGACGTCCTCAGCTTTCTCCACGAGTTCGTAAAGACCGCTCTCGTCCGTATAGCTGACGTCAAACAACCCAACCACTTTTTTCTGCAGCTCGTGGTGCAAGTAATTACCCTCGTAAAACTCCTCCTTCGTCGGAGATGGGCCACCAATCAAAATGCCGAGGAGCTGGTCCTTGTAGGGAAGCAAAGCTTCGGTCGCCTTCTCTCCAACCTTCTTGTAAAACTCGTGAATGGCTATCTCTCTCAACCTCTCGAACCTCACGCTGCTCTGCCCTCCCTGCCTGTGCTTGCCGGGGACCATCGACGTCGCTCTGCTTAGAGCTTCAATCCTCCTACCCTTAAGCAGACCTACGGTTGCCTCTCTCCTGTCTATGACTATCAGGCCGTAGAGGTCCTTCTCCCTCAGCATCTCCTTGAGGGGCTCGAGGTAGAACGAGCTGTCGCAGTGGTACTTGTACAGTGGGACTGGCTCGGGGGGCTCTATTATTTCGGTTATGTGCTTCTGCTTCCCGTTTACGTCGACGACTCCGCTTATTATTACCATTCCGTGCTCTGGGGGCTTTTTGAACATTTTAAGCCTCTGTAGGATTGCCTCCAAGCCCGCCATTACGTTCGTCCTCGTCTGCTTCGACTTGATGTTAGATGCTTGGCTGAGCTCGTTCCTAAGCTGAGACGCGACATCGGCTATGTTCTTGTCGGGCGGAATATAGAGCGTGATGAGCTCAGTACCCCTACCTTTGTACTTCTCCAGTTCCTCAAGCTTCCTCTTGAACTCGTACTGAAGTTTTGAAGTCATGAGCATCACCCTAACATGAGTTCGTTTAGGGTTACTTAAATAGGCTGCGTCCTTCAAATTGTAATTAGTAAATCAAAAATTAAGCTGAAAATATCTATCAACATTAAACTTTATTAAGCGATTGTGCACTAAAAAGCTCTATGAGGCTTATATTCTCAGACGAGGCAGGAATGTTAAAACCAAGTAATTTTTACTTACGATGTGCTGTCATGATACCAGAGGACTGTTATTTCACATTGCAACAAGAATTTTTTAAGTTAAAAGAAAAATATAACATCCCTCTGGATGAGGAATTTAAAGCATCCGATTATGGTCCTTAAAATCTTATCAGAAGAACGGAACAAAACTAAAAAGGAAACATAAGGATAGGGTACGTTTGCAAAAATATGTACATAATGATTACACTTATTATCTTAAATTTATTAAAAAGAGTTTGAAGATGCTATCTGAAGACATTATTATTATTGTGATTTGGACGTACTTTTTTAAGAGTGTGTTCAAAGATCAAAGTGAAATCGAGAGAGATTTTCTTCAAACACTTATGTTAAGGGTTGAAGATGAATTAAGAGAACGGGGGGAGAACGGAATTATAATATATGACCAAGCCAACATAAATAAACTTTCTAAGTATTACAATAAGATATACATAAATGGCAAATTTGTCAAAGAATACTCTCATATAAAAGATTCTATGTCTTTTGAAATTTCTACATTTTCTTCGGGAATTCAAATTGTTGATTATGTATCTAGTATAGTCTACAATAGTCTAAGAGGATATACTGAGTCATTATATATTTTTAAAGAAATAATAAAATCGAAGATACGTAAAAAGTCGGGAATGCTACTCAGCCAGACTGGTTTTATCCCACTATATTTAAAACATAAAAAGGGATCAGAATTGATAAAGGAGATTAAAGAGAAACTCGACATAGACATCTAATTTTTCTTGTGAAAATATTGGCTAAAATTAGTAATGTGTTTCAGTTCAGGCTTTGATCAAAAGCCAACTATTTTTGACAAAATCTATATACCACCAAATCAAGTGGGAAATGTGGGAAAATGCCCGTGACGAGAGTAGATGAAAAAGGTAGAATTCTGCTGCCCAAAGAGATAAGAGATAGAATGAACGTCAGACCGGGAGATGAATTCCTGATAACAGACGTGGACAAAGATGCAGTAGTACTGAAGAGGATAGACGTTAAAAAGATACTTG
>JAMOMT010000040.1 GCA_027066965.1 Archaeoglobaceae archaeon | reverse complement strand
CTTTTGGCTTTCTTCTCGGCTGGATCGTGAGCCCAAGCCTTTCCCTCGTCCTCTTCCTTGGCCTCTTCTTTGACATAATCGTTTACACGATAATGCTCAAGAGGAGGAGCCCATACTCTATAGTGCTCGGAGGTCTGGCTGGAGCTATGCCTTGTTTGGCTGGTTGGACGGCCGCTGCTGGCAAGATAGAGCTCGCCGGCGTTCTGGCTGCTGCGATAATCCTTCTATGGATACCAGCACACATTTGGTACCTCTCGATGTACTACGAAGAGGACTACAGAAATGCGAAGATACCCATGCTCCCGCTCGTCGTGGGAATGGAGAAAGCTTCCTGGGCAATAGTCGTGAGCATAGCTTTCATGCTCGTTACGGTTGCTGTTCTCTTCTTTGTCGCTCCTCTCGGCTTCGTTTACCTCGCGATTTCGGTTACCATGGTCGGATTCCTGCTGATCAAAGCGATAAAGTTTGCTCTGAACCCGAGCAGGGAAGGAGCAAAGAGTATGTACAAGCTCGCGAGCATAACGCTCGGAGTTGTCTATTTAGCGATGTTTATGGGGGCCATCGTGGGTTAATTTTGACCGGGTATTGCTGTTGCTGCTTTCTATTACTCCACTAATGCTCCATTAATAGGAACAAACTTATAAAAAAGCCAAAACGAACTACCTGAGTGTCCCTAAGAAAGATGCTCAGGGAGAGACTCGGAGATAGAATAAGCGAAGAGGAGCTGTCGATGGTTAGGAGGAGCTTCGAAGTAATTGGGGATATAGTCATAGTGGATATCCCAGACGAGATATACCACCTGAAGGACGAGATAGTTAAAGCAATACTCGAAAAGCACAGGCACGTCAAAACGATTCTGAGAAAGGTGGGAGAAGTGAGCGGAGACTACAGAGTTGCGAACTACGAAGTAATTTACGGGAGAGAAACTGAAACGATAGCGAAAGAGCACGGATGCAAGTTTTTGCTTGATCCGACGAAAGTCTACTACTCAGTAAAGCTCTCCGGGGAGAGGGAAAGAATTTTCAGGCTCGTGAAGCCGGGAGAGAGAGTTCTCGTCATGTTTGCAGGCGTCGGCCCTTTCGCAATAACTATGGCGAAGAACGCTCAGCCGAAAGAAGTGGTGGGAGTAGAGCTAAATCCCGAGGCTGTCAGATATTTCAGGGAGAACGTCAGGCTGAACAAGCTCGAAAACGTGAAAGTTTACGAGGGGGATGTGAGAGAGGTCGTTCCGAGGCTCGAGGGGAAGTTTGACAGGATACTCATGCCTTCCCCGAATAACGCTCAGGAGTTTGCCGACGTTGCCGCGATAAAAGCGAAGCCTGGAACAACAATCCACTACTACACGTTTGCTGGAGTAGAAGAGGAAAAAGAGCTGCCCGGGAGAGTGGAGGAACTATTCTCCCCCTACCTGAAGGGCAAAGCCACTTTCGTCAGGAGGTGTGGAAACTTCGCACCCTACGTCCACAGGTACGTTGTTGACTTGGTGGTTGAGGACGTTTTTGTTTGACTTGTTTAACTGTTATTTCGATTCCCTAATCGACTACTAACCTTCTAACAGATGAAATCTCCCGTCTGAGTTTACATTTCGATGCGAGTGATGTTTTAGCTACAGCAATTATACCACCAACATAAACCGCCATACTACTAACCCACAGCTATTCAGCAAAAAACCAAAATTAGCAAAATCAAGCCAAATCCTCAAGCAAATCTCTAACGGCCATTCTTACCGCCTGCTCCGAATTGTACTTCGGCCTCCAGCCCATGGACTTCAACTTTTCTATCGACAACAACATTACTGGCACATCGCCCTTCCAGCCCCTGTCCCCTCCTGTGAACCTGAAGACAGGATCGAGACCCATCTCCTCGCTGACGATCTCGGCTATTCTCTTCACCTTTATCTGGTCCTCGCTTCCTATGTTCAGTATGTTCACTCTCTCCTCAGCTTTAAGCCCAAAGAACATCGCATCCACGCAATCGGAAATGTAAATGTAGGACTTGTTCTGCTCCCCATTACCGAGGATTTCGAGCTCCTCCGGATTTTTGCGGAGCTTCATTATGAAGTCGTAGATTACGCCGTGGTTGCTTCTTTTCCCTATAACATTTGCGAACCTGTATATCCAGCTCTGCATGTCGAACGTGTGGCAGTAGGAGGAGATGAGAGCCTCGCACGCGAGCTTTGACGCTCCATAAATCGAGATAGGAACCGTAGGGTATTCTTCGGGAGTTGGAATGAGTTCAGCCTCCCCGTAAACAGTGGAGGTGGACGTGAAGACTATCCTGTCAACTCCAGCCTTCCTCATCGCCTCAAGTAAGTTGTAAGTTGCGAGTACATTGTTCCTGTATATCTCATCAGGGTTCTCACTCCCCACTCTAACGTCCGGATTCGCAGCTATGTGCCAGACCTCGTCGAATTTATACCTCTTAAAAACGTCCTCAACAGCGTCTCTGTCAGCGAGGTCTATCTTCAGAAACTCAGCATTAGGATTAAGAAAAGAAACGCCAGAAGATAGGTTGTCCACGACGACGACTTCCTCCCCACCACTCACGAGCCTGTCAACCACATGACTACCTATGAATCCAGCTCCTCCGGTTACAAGAACTACCATCGTTCGAGATTAGCAGAAGGTATATATACGATTTTTGATACTCCCTATTCGCACCAAGGGGTGATTAGCGATGCTTCCAAATCAGATGGTCAGATCTCTCGTCGGAAAGGTGATCAGGGTGGAAATGAAGGGCGAGGAGAACGAACTCGTCGGAAAGCTCGAGAGCGTTGACGACTACATGAACATCCATCTGAGCAACGCTGTAGAGTACAAAAACGGGGAGAAGATAAGAAACCTCGGAACTCTCGTGCTGAGGGGTAACAACGTCATACTGATACAGCCCTACGAAGAGTGATGAAGAGCTCAAATTGCAGACTTCAGAAACGTTAAGGAAAGCTTTAAGGTTTTCAGAAGGTATTGCATCATGATGGATACGAGAGACGAGATACTCAGGATTCTCGAGGAGAGAGGCAGCATACTTCAGAAGGACCTCTGGAAGGAGTTGAACATAGACAGCAGCAAGTGCTCGAGAATACTCAGAAAACTCGAGAAAGAGGGGCTGATAAGGAGAGTTGAGGTTGTAGTTGATGGGGTTAAAACTTTTAAAATCGTTCCCGCTGGAGCTGAAGAGGAGGAAGAGGAGGAGGACGAGTTCTCTCTCCAGGCAGTGATGGAGAGGATGCAGGACATTTCTGGTCTACCTCCCTGTTTTGGCTGTCTCGAAAAGGATTGTGACGCTACATCCTGTCTAAAGCTTGAGGTCTGGTTTCTGAGGAAGGCAAGCGAAGGGCACTAAATTTTAGCTGGTTTTAAACAAATTCAATCAACTAAGCTCCTCGGTATCTCTACAG
>JAMOMT010000039.1 GCA_027066965.1 Archaeoglobaceae archaeon | reverse complement strand
AGGCACTCTCACCCACACAGTTATGGTCTGTTCCGGCGATAACAGCTTAAAGGTTGAAGAGCATATAGTAACATTTCCGGCTGTAACATCTATCACTGATGCTGTACCTGTAACACCCACATAATTGCTCCTAACAGAAATTCTAACAGGTATGCGGGCACCTTCCGGGACAGGACTGGATGTTCCAGCAGAAAGACACTGCAGATCTGGTGACAAATGAATTGTAACTGAGATATTGTTGTTATCCGGAGCAAGATCATATTTATTTTCTGCTGATGCCTGCACCGACAGCTTGTCAGTCCAAGGAAGGACTAACGTTCGATTGTACCAGATTGTAGCAACATCACCCACAGAATTCAGAATAAATGACCTCGAACAGATTGTCCTAGTTTCATGCTTTCCGACGACATCATAAGCAATTCTGTATTTTACATGGATGTTGGTGAGTTTAACGCCCTTGGGAACGTGAATACCCACACATATCTTTACTTCATCCCCAGGAAGAAGACCATAGGATGTTTTCTGCTTAACCGGATACCAGACCACTGTCGGATAGATATCAATCCAAGGTTTAAATGTTACAGTATCCCCTGCCACGTAATTGTTTCCAGTAATAGTGTCATGCTGGTATTTAATTATCTTGCAGAATACTTCACACTTAACAAAATTATTAACTTTTACGGGAATAAAAACTCTTACTCTCTGCAATCCTACATGGAGATGAGCTGTGTAAACCTTAGACGCAACAACGCTACCTGTTTTTACATTGACAAGCCATATTTTAAAAGTAATATTCTGTGGTATATTCGAATAAAACCAGCAATCCACACAGTGGTAGACTGGAGCCATTCCACGGATACCCTGTGGTATTTCACCCAGTCCATAGCTTGTCAGAATTGACACGTTACTTACTGCCACCTCTGGCGAAAAATAGGGAGAATAAGTGGCAGCAATGGATACACCAATAAACATGCACAAACCCAGCAAAACCAAGCAAATAATGTCCAGTTTTCTTCGCCCATGATTTCTGAAAGATGCCATGCCACAGGAGTTTTGCAATTTAATACAATAAAGCTTATGAAAAACTCATCAGCTTTTGATATTATTTCAACTCTATTATCGGCATTATTATATACTTTTATCTGTAATCTGAATTTTAAAAACACAGAAATAACAGAGCTAAAGTAGACTAACCTTACAGAATTTAAAATAAATTTTAGGCAGCAGCCTCGACCTCTTCCTGTGCCGGCTGGGTCTCGACCATCTTCTTCGGCTCTGAAAGCAACTCTATCTTCCTGATCTCTACCCTCCTGAGCGGATATATTTTCTTGGCTCTCTTATAAATCTCCGAAGGTATCTTACCAAGCACACACTCCTGAAGGTACTGAACGAAGTTCTCTTCCTGAGCGAACTGCTTAACGGTCTCTCTCATCACTGCCCTTATTGCCCTCTTCTGAGAGGTCTTGCACCTCTTTATCGTGAAAGCAACTGGCTTAACCCTGAGCTTGTACCCGTCAGCAGTCGTAACGTCAACTACATCGTCAATCTTGCTCGTCCTTCTTTTGACGAGGCTGTTCAGGTAGTCCCTTGTGAGCTCGAACCTGTGAAACTTCGTGTAAGCATTGTCTCCAGCAACCCTGTAAACTTTAAAGATAAGCTTCTTGTAGGGGTTCTGGTTTGAAAAGTCGTTCGTCAGCTCAGCAAGCGTTACCTCAACCGTCCTGTTGATTACCTTGCTCGCGTCGTCTGCGGGAGTCTCTCCTATCTCCGCCATTCCGAAATACTCCGGAGCTATGAGCGTGTACCACTTCTTCATCGTCCATTTGTCCTTAACTCTCGCCTGCCTCCTCTTTCTCGCCATATCTGATCCCCGTTGAACGTGATGTATTAGTCCAATCTCACGGCAATTAATAAAGTTTTTGTAGGCTAAACGCTGGTCCGGTGACGACCCAATTCGACGAATAGAATAGAACCTTAACACGGGAAAAAGCTTAAATTGATTACATCTCGCACGATGGGAGATGATAAAAATCATTAGATGCCCCTCGTGCGGGGAAGACATAGTGCTCGAAGACCTGTACGACGGAATTGAGATCGTTTGCAAGCTCTGCAACTGTACCCTCGTTTACCTGAATGGAAAAATTCACGTCATGGAAACCAACGAGGAGTACGACTTAGAAGAGCTTGCGATGCCAGAAGAAGAGGAAGAAGAAGAGGTCGACGAGTTTGCAGAGGAGGAAGAAGAGGAGTACGAGGACTACTACTACGAGGAGTACTGACGAATTTAAATTAATAAACGTTTTTAATACCACCCACCCGAGGCTTCTGCATGTTCTGGGATCCAAGAATTGAGAGAATGCCTCAAAAAGAGCTCGAAGAATACCAGGAGAGAAAGCTGAAGGCGCTCGTTCACAACGTTTACAACCACTCTCCCTTCTACCGTAGGAGATTTAAGGAGGCGGGAATAAATCCCTGGGACTTTTCTGGTCTAAGAGATTTGCACAAGCTTCCGTTCACAAAAAAGCAGGACTTGAGAGACAACTATCCGTTCGGAATGTTCGCAGTGCCGATATCCCAGATAGTAAGGTTCCACGCTTCGAGCGGCACGACTGGAAAGCCAACGGTGGTAGGATATACTGCAAACGATATAGACAGCTGGGTGGAGAGCCTCTGCAGAGGCTTAGTTTCCTGTGGTGTTTCGAGAGATGACATCATGCAGATTTCCTACGGTTACGGCCTTTTTACGGGTGGCTTGGGTTTTCACTACGCTGCCGAGAGAGTAGGTGCAACCGTTCTTCCAACTTCTGCCGGGAATACAGCAAGACAGATAGAGCTAATGAAAGATCTGAAAACGACCGTTATTGCCTGTACGCCTTCGTACATGCTTTACCTCACAGAGTACGCGGCTAAGATGGGAGTTAGCCTCAAAGACGATACCAAGCTGAGGATGGGCATATTTGGAGCTGAACCTTGGAGTGAAGAAACGAGGAAGAGAATAGAGGAGAAAGCGGGAATTGACGCCTACGACGTTTACGGCACGTCTGAGCTTAGTGGCCCCCTTTTCACAGAGTGCGAGGAGAAGTGCGGAATACACGTATGGGCTGACCATTTCCTGATAGAGGTCATAGACCCCGAAACCGGAGAAACTCTGGGAGAAGGCGAGAAGGGTGAACTCGTCGTGACTACTCTAAGCAAAGAGGCACTCCCCCTGATAAGGTGGAGAACGGGAGATATAACAGTAATAGAGGGCGAAAAGTGTGCCTGTGGAAGAACTCACCCCAGAATAATGAGAATTCTCGGTAGAGCTGACGACATGATCATAGTCAGAGGTGTAAACGTCTTCCCGAGCCAGATCGAACATGTGCTCATGCAGATTCCAGAAGTTGGGGAGCACTACATGATAATCTTGGATAGGGCAGA